>WJLZ01000192.1 GCA_014728215.1 Chitinivibrionales bacterium | reverse complement strand
GAGCCGCTTGGGCAGTGGGGCAGTCCCTCAACAAAAGACTTTATCTGGTATGGAGATAATTTATTCGTGATGGGCTTTGAGGATATTCGGATATTATCGGTGAGCAACCCGCAGGCGCCGGTGCAGATTTCTTCAATTGATTAGTTCAAAATATAGTACGCCTGCCAGGAAAAAAGGCATGGCCTGGAAGGCGCGCCTCGCATACGCTCTTTCTCAGTTCGCCTCGGCAACGAAACAGATTTCAGGATAGGCTCTAAAAAATTTTGCAAATTGCTGATTTTTAGCCGCAAACAATTCCGGGGATATATTTTCTCTTTCACCTTCCGACAAACAGGGTATATGATCAAAACCGCGGCAGCGCCACAGCAGACACTCCATTTCACTTATTTCCTTGTCCTGGTGTCCCTTCAGGGATTCACCAGCAGCATGCTCGGGATGTTTCTCCCTCTTTATTTCAAGCAGATCGGTATGGCGGGAGTACAAACCGGGATCTACTTTGCCGTTTCGACCTTGGGCCCCCTTCTTCTCACCATGCCCATGGGTATTACCACCGACCGCCGAAGCATCGCCGCGATTCTGATGATCAGCTTTGCTCTTCAGGCACTTCAACCAATCGGTTTCATCCTGTCCACCTCCTTTGCCCTCTTCTGTATCACGGCATTTGTAAGCAGTTTCGGAAAACGGTTCTACTCAACCGCGATGAATACCATGTTTTTCAAGCTGGCAGGCAACAAAAACCCCCGTTATGCCGGTCTCTTTCAATTATGGCGGTTTTCGGCAATGGGTATGGGTATGCTGGTGGGAGGAATGCTGATTGAGGAGTTTTCCTTTGCCATGCTCTTCGCCGTCTCACTCGGTATCAATACCCTTTTTATCCTTCTCTCCCTGTTTGCTCCCAGAACTGAAACCACCATCGTCAAAATTAAAGAATACAAAAAATCTGTTCTCACTCCTCGGGTATTATTCATTTCCTTTTTATTTCTTCTCTCCTGTATGCACTGGGGCGCCGAACATGTTGCCTATACACCATTTTTAAAAGAGGTTCTCGGGTTGAATTTCAGACAAACCGGTATTTATACGGCTCTGTGTTTTTTCTTTGTAGGATTCGGCGCCTACAGCGCGGTGATCCTTCTGGAATGGAATTGGATCAAAGATTTAAGGCAGCTTCTTGTTGTGGGATGGCTCTTATCCGGTGTTTTTCATATACTTATGTGCATTCCCAATGTCTACTGGTCCTTTTCATTCAGGGCGATCCATGAGATCGGTGACGGTTTTGTGTTTCTGGCCTTTTACCACGGCGTATCCAAAATCTTCAAGCACGAACAGATCGGCGGCTGCGCTGCCTTTATCTCAACCCTCATGATGACCGGCATGATCGTTGGCTCCATCCTCTTCGGCTATGTCGGTGATCGTTTCGGCTATGCCGTTCCGCTGATCGCATCGGGAGGCATACTCATCCTGGTGCCGATACTGATGAATATAAGCAGGGATGAGGTGTTACGGTAAGGGGGGCAAACCAAAACCGCAACAAGTTGTTGCGGTTTTCTGATCATGAACTTTCCCTCTGACGAGCCATCAGTGTAACTACTTGAAAAACAATAAGTTAAAAGACTTATTTCAGCCCATAAATCGTATACGCATTATCGTGCAGCAGTTTCTGCGCCACATCAAGAGCGTCATCGACAGTCAAATACCCCTGCTCAACCTGGGTTGTCAGCGCGGAGGACAGGCAATTCTTGGTGAGCAGCAGCTTTGCATAGATCCATTCGGCGATGTAGCCGTCGGAGAAGAAGGCATTCCACGAAGTATGGGGCAGAAGCTCCAGGCGATCCTTAAAGAAAGTCGTGAGGGTACTGGGAGTAAAGCCGTGCCACCAGGCGCCGCTGAGTGAGACATTCCGGTTCATACGGGCGATGGAAGCTGCCTCATGGCTGGGAATCCGTGTCGCAAGAAAAACGTCGAGTCGGGTATCTGGGTGGGATGAAGCGAATTTTGGAAGGGTGCGAAGGAACCCCGGATCCCAATAGGAGGCGATGGCGCACGGGGCGTCTTCGGAATAAAAATCCATGCCGTGAAAGAGCTGAATAGTCATGTTGTGACGGGCCGCGGCTTCTGCAACCAGATCGGCCGCATAGCTGATTAAACGGTCATCTTCCTCCTGAGTGAGCGCGCGATTCACTTTTACCTTAATCATCAGTAGATTGACATCTTCCTCATGGCACCGACGGTACTGCCAGTTGTCCCGAGGCCAGACATGAAGAGCACCAACATTATGCTCCTTTTTCAGAGAAGCCATCCGGTTTTCGATCGCCTGTTTGAGTTCATCCCTGTTGGTCGGCTTGATTCCCGACTTCTCGGTCAATTCACCGATCCGGACCCCGGTGGTGGGAGAAAAGAGATATTCACCATATTCATACGGAATATAGCGGTCCTCCTTGGTTGGCATGCCATCCTTGAATGCAACAGTGAGTTTTTTAACTTTTGCCCTATCGAGCACCTCGGAGATCCATGCCGTGCTTCCGGCACGCTTACGCACCTCTTTATCGAGCGCTTTCCAGTTGTCTTCGGTTATTGTCCGGTCCTTGAATCCATAGAGGTCCCGAAGCATCGTGATCAAAACATAGTGATTTGAGGTATTTCTGATATCGTTGAACCAGGGAACCACTTTTTGCATATACAGATCGGGATCCGATGCCGCCAGGGTATCGTCGACATCGGCGCCCGCCCGGTGCAGTTCAAGATGGAGCCAGTGATAGGAGACGATATCGGCAAGGGTGCGGGCCTGCCGGAGTCCGTGCCCCCCCATATGAGTGTGAACATCAATCACGGGCATCTCATCCATCTTTTCACGCAACTGCTTTTGTAAATCTGTCATGGTCCAATCCTTTTTAAGAAGGTGATTTTTTCAATCGCAATCTTTCAAAATATATAATGGAATATCCGAATTTAAGAGACTCGTATGGAGTCACTTGAAATTATAAATTGCAAAGGCTATTTTGAAACACACGCAGATGCACCGGGAGATAATCGGCAAGAACTATTGCATATACCACAATCACTATGTCCCCCATTAATCGGCTCTAAACTTTTAATCATTCAAGGAATTTTAATATGGCCTCCTCACAAGAGAATCATACGCTTTATGTATCGCCCACCGGAAACGACGGCTGGTCGGGCAAGATCGCAGAACCGGCAGCCAACCGTAAGGACGGTCCCCTCCGCTCTATCGGCGGAGCTTTGGATACGGCCCGGAAAATCAGTCGGACCAAAGATTCTCCCCTGAACATTAGCCTTCAAGGAGGGCGGTATTCGATCACCAGCCCCATAGTGCTGAAGCCTCAGGATTCTCACCTTCATTTCGAGGCTTATAAAAAGGAGAAACCGGTGATCGACGCCGGTATTCCGATTACCGACTGGAATGAAGAGACACTCAACGGCACGACTGTCTGGACTGCCGATGTATCGCTGCTTCTGGAATCGATCGGCTATTTCAAACAGCTTTTTGTCAACTCCCGCCGTGCCCCCCGGCCGCGGTTGCCCAAAAAAGATTATTTCTGGATTGATAACGCACCCGAGACCGATCCCGCAGAAGGACATAACCGGGCGCCCTTTCAAAAAAACAGATTTCATCCGAAAAAAGGTGATTTTAAAAATTTCCGCAACATTACCGACAGCGATGTGATAGTTATGCACTGGTGGACTGAAGAACGCAGACCTGTCGCCTCCTATGATGAAAAGCAGAACCTGGTGACTCTCGCCAAAGACACCCTTTTCATCCTTGTAGATGATTGCGATACTAAATTTGCCAAATATTATATCGACAATGTTTTCGAGGCCATGACCGAACCCGGAGAATGGTACCTGGACCGTACCGAAAAGAAGGTCTATTATCTTCCCAGGGAAGGTGAGACGATAGACAATTGCGAAATTATCGCCGCCGGACCATCACAACTGATTTGCATCGACGGTGACCCCGGGGATGAAAAATATGTAGAGAACGTTACCTTTTATAACATCGGCTTTGAAAATACCGACTGGCGTGAGCATAACTGGTCATCGCAATCGGCGGCATACATGCCCGCAGCGATCACCTTGCATGGGGCAAAACGGTGCGCCATTGAAGACTGCGCTATCAGAAATATCGGTATCTTCGCCATCGACCTGCAGCACGGCTGTAAGGAGTGCCGCATTGTGGGAAACACCATCGAGGAAATGGGCGCTGGTGGTATAAAGATCAACGGGTCCCGTCATACCCTGAGCAAGCGAACGAAAGACAATACGATCACCGATAATCATATCCATGCTCTCGGGCGAATTCATCACGGCGCGGCGGCAATTATCATCCGTCACTCCTCGGGAAATCTTATCGCCCACAATCATATCCATGATCTCTACTATACGGCGATCACCTGCGGATGGGTGTGGGGATACTGGGAATCGGTCACCCGCGACAACCGCATCGAAAAGAATCATATCCACCATGTGGGTCAGCAATATCTTAATGATATGGGGGCCATCTATATGCTCGGGGTGCAGCCGGGAACGTTGTTGCGGGGGAATATTATTCATGATATTCAGAGCATTAAATACGGCGGGTGGGCCATTTATCTCGATGAAGGCTCCAGCGATATCACGATTGAAAACAACATCTGCTTCGACAGCACCTCCCAACTGTTTCATATTCATTTTGGACGCGAAAACCAGATACGTAATAACATCTGGGCCTTTGGTGGTGAAGGTATTGTCGGCGTAACCAGAGGGAAAAACGCCGATCTCGCGAGAAAGAAATGCATTCCCGACGGCCGGGTTTCGAGTTGTTTTACCTTCGAACGCAATATTGTTATCACCGATGGTACGCCGGTATTTCTCGGCGGTATGGCGGATGAATCCGGAGAACTCCAGACAAAATCGTTCATATCCGATCTCAATCTTTACTATGATATCAAAGGCCGGGAGCTTCGTATCGGTAACGGCGGCCATATCCGTAGGCGGGAAGGCACCGAAGAGTTCTTCGATTGGAAAACCTGGCAATCCTGGAGAAACGACCGCCATTCAGTCATTGCCGACCCGAAATGCAACAATATCGATTCACGGGATTTCACCATGGCACCGGACTCTCCTGCACAGGAAATCGACTTTGTGCCGATCGATATCTCCGATGTCGGACCGCGGCAAAAAGAAAAGCGGAGCTATTTCAATCTCGATGTCAAAGAAGATCCGGAGAAACGGGATTAATAAACGAGCGCATGAGCGTGTATACGCCCATGCACTCGAGTATCGACATAAAAATTAATGCACCTCATTCAGACGGTGTGTCAAAATCAAATACCCCGAAAATCCCCATCGACCATTCCTTTTCCTTTGCTCAATTTTTGCTTGACACATTTATTCCCCTGTTGATATACTTATCGGTATGGTTGTTCGGCTATGCATTTGGTAATTACCAAAAATCGGTATCGTAAATTATGTTCGGATATCCGATTTCTCCTATGCATACTTTTTGACGGTAAAAGTATCTTCTGCAGCTCGCTTTCCGACACATCACCTATACTGCCGTGCCGAAAATCATACTGAAGGCGATTATCTCTTTCCAAACCGGCACCGGATAAAATATAGATAGTTTACTACCCTTTGAGCGGGTAATTATTTGTCGGAGAGCATATGAAAGAAGTCGATTTATCACAGATAGCCATAGGTAAAAAGACGAGCCTGGCATTTTACAGCCGTGACGGCCATCTTCTCCTCTCCCAGGATGTCATGGTAGAACCGCACCATATCGAAGCACTGCGGCGAAACAATAACACAACCTTATATGTTAAAGATTCCGAAGATGATGAGATCCAGAAACTAATCGAGAAACAGTATACCATTGAAGATATTGAACTTGACGGAAATGGAAAAAAGAAGGCTCTCACCGACGATATACCTCCAGAAATACCTTTAGAACCCGAAGCGCCCAAAGCGCTCGAACTGGCCGAATTCAAGGGGATTAAATCGGGCCGGGAAGGATTTGAGCAATTAAACAACAGTTCCAAAGCTGCCGATATCGACAAAGATATCAGTTCCGAAACCGGTATGGGAGATCCTTCAGGGCCGCCCCTCTCCGAACAATGTAAAGAAATCGACGTTTCGGAACGGACCGAAGAGTACAAGGGAAAAATCGCGTTCTCCTATAGCAACGCTTTGTCTGAAGTTGCCCTGGTGATGAACACTCTGGCCAACGGCCATGCAACCAATGGCCGTAATCTCCGCGCTATCGTCGAACGATTCGTCGAAACATTTGTTAACGACAAAAATATTCTCCTCAACATTTCGGGAATCAAGCCCCGGGGGCAGGACTATCTGTACAATCACACGCTCAATGTCTGCCTGTTGTCGATAAATATCGCCGCTGCCAACAATTACAGCCGGGAACAGGTTGTGGAAATTGGTATGGGCGCGCTCCTCCACGATGTCGGGATGCTGTTGACGCCGAAAAATATCCGCCTGAAAAAGGGGCGCCTCGACCGGGATGAACTCTTTGAAATTCATAAACATTCGATTATCGGGCTCCACCTTCTCGAAAATGTAAGCCGCCTTCCGAGACAGGTGCCCATTGTCGCCTACCAGAACCATGAACGCGACAACAAACTGGGCTATCCCAAGCGACGGTCCAGACGGTTGATCCACTCCTACGCCCGGATCGTACAAATAGCCGATGTCTTCGAAGCCCTCTCTTCACCCAGAGTCTACCGGCCTGCATTCACCCCATACAAGGGCATGGAAGCCCTTATCAAGCTGACACGGAAAGGGTTTATCTCCGGAGAATTGCTCCGCGCTTTTCTCACCTACTCCTCCCTTTTCCCGGTCGGCAGCCTGGTGGAATTAAGCTCCGGCTCCATCGCCCGGGTAATAAAGGCAAACGGAAGATCGTTTACAAAACCGAATGTATCGGTGCTTACCGACAACAACAAATCGCTTCTTTCCCGGGATACGATATACCAGGTCGATCTCACCAGAGAAACCGATACCAGTATAACCCATGCCCTTCCCTACGGCTCACTCGACGGCATGCATATTATGGACGGATTTTAAGCGGATTTTCAAACCCGGCTTTCCTTTAAAAAAATTTTATGCATTTCAACACCCTGCAACGCCGCTTCGTAATGATCATATTTGACTCTTCCCTGCCCTGGTGCTATAATTTGTGCAAGATTTCTTAAACCCTCTCACCCGGATAATATATGGAATTACCAAACAAGCTCAATGTCGGCAGCGGACGGGATTTTCAGGAGGATTGTATCAATATCGATATCGACCCTTACTGGCATCCCGATGTGGTCTTTAATCTTAACGAGCCCTTTCCACCACCGGAAAAAACCCGGTTCACCAGCGGACGATTCGGTGAGATCGAGTTTACTCCCGGCATGTTCGATTCGATAATTGCCCATGATGTGCTCGAGCATCTCCGGGAACTTCCCGTTGCCATGACCAGTTTTTTACACCTCCTCAAAGAAGAAGGCACCCTGATCGCGACCGTGCCCTACGACCTCTCCTATGGCGCCTGGCAGGACCCGACCCATATCCGGGCATTCAACGAACGGTCCTGGGCCTACTACACCGACTGGTACTGGTATGTGGGATGGACCGACTACCGGTTTGACACCAGGAAACTGAGTTTCGGACTGAGTGAAATCGGCGAACAGCTTCGTGCCCGTGGCGGAGCACTGGCCGACATCCTGCGGGTCCCCCGGGCAGTCGATACCATGTCCATAATCCTGGCCAAAGTCAAACCAAACGAACAAGACCGGCACCTCGCCGGGCGGGCAATGAAAGGGTACGAGAAAGGACGGTGAATCTTTTGTACCGAATGCTTTCGTGTCTTTACCATTGTGCTGTAGGCTGTCATACCGACCGGCGGCAAGTTAACAAAAGATTCGATCCCGGTTACTTCGAGAGCCTTCGTGGCCGGTTGCCGGTTCTCGGTGGCTGAGGCCTGGCGCTCTGCAACGGTGGCTTTACGTACAATTTTCCCCGCGGCCGGTACCCTTTGCAAAATTTACCTGATACCAATAACCGCCACTTCCTTTCCGCCACCATTTGAATGTCCCCATGAAAGCACTGCGCGATAGGTGCCCGGCATAACCGGGGCTCCATTTTCGTTGCGGCCGTCCCAGTAGACCGCGAATTTATGGGTTGACAGAATCTCCGAAGGAGCGAGGGCGAGAATGTTTTGCTTGCCGGTCTCTGCAATGAGATTGCCCATCATGTCGCGAATAGTGATTGACGCTTTAAAGGTACTGATATCATTGTTCTCCCGTGAAGGAGTCACAAGATCGAAAACCAGCAACACCCCGCCTTTTCCATCGGTTAGATTACGGGCTTCCATATAGCTGTTTTTGAATGTAAAGGGCGTCGCATGAGGTGCAGGTGTTGAGGGATTGGGTGCAACGACAAATGAGTGTATCCCCGGATTTTTAGGTACTCTCTTTTTTTCGCTTTCAAACAGCTCCACGATGCCTGTCTCGATTATTTCACCCTCATGGTTCTTTAAATCATATTGCACCAGAACAGGCCCGGGCTCGCTCGTTTTGGGCTTGAGCAGGAACTGTGCTATCGTACCCGACCCGCTAACCGAGAGTTGAGAGGCGGAGAGGCGCCCCAGGCTTAACTCCACAAACCCCGAATTTTTTCGCAGGTAGCGCACCAGGTCGCTGCCGCCACGTTGTAAAAAGGCCATACTGTCGGCCTTATCGAACACATAGTGGTTTGGGTCAAAAAAGATGCGATATCGACAGGCGACCAGATTATGTATACCCTTGGCATCAATACCAATGCTCACCCGGGGTGACCAGTAGGTGTCGTGTGCCTCTGATGTTATGGTCTGAAAGGCCGGTTGGGAACGCCGCGCGGACCATGGTGCAAAAGGAATTACCGCCTCACGGGTGGCGTATGTGCTTTTCTTTGCCATTGAGAGTGGCTTTGATTGAATATTTGTTGGCGATTGCCCCTCAAAGGCAGCAGTAAAAGTATCGGGTGTAAACCACTGCCACATCTGCAAAAACACACAGAGGTCTTCAAAATCGAACAGGGAATCGGGTTGAATGCCAAGGAAGGGCACCTTACCGGTTGCCGGCCCGATTTCCAGCGCACGAACGCTGTCGCGGTTGATATCTTTGGCGCTCCAGTACCATAACGTGGCCAGGCGGGGGATATCGGCATAGTCAACCGTATCATTGCCGTCAAAATCGCCCGCCAACCGGGTGCGGAACGACCAAACGTAATCGTCAAGCCCCTGTTCACCATACACACCATTTCTGTTACCGTCATAGGCCTTGCCATAGGT
>WJLZ01000191.1 GCA_014728215.1 Chitinivibrionales bacterium | reverse complement strand
TCGAGGGCGGCATGCGGTCGTTTAACCGGAATATGCCCGAAGAGATCAATCGGATCGTGGCCGATCATCTGTCATCACTGCACCTCTGCTCCACCACAACCGCAATAACCAATTTAAAAAATGAGGGTATTACACAAAACGTCTATCATGTCGGTGATGTCATGGACGACACTGCACGGTATGCCGCTCAAAAAGCAGAACAACAGAGTACGATCTTGCGGGATCTGGCGATAAATCCGAAAGAGTATCTCCTTGCAACAATCCACCGTCCGGAAAACACCGATCATAAAGACCGGATGGAGAACATTGTCGACGCATTTACCGAAATCGGCAGGGAGCATATGATAATAATGCCGCTTCACCCCCGGACAAAAAAATACCTGCAAGAGTATGGGCTTACAGAGCGCATAAATAATATGAAAATAATCGGTCCGGTCGGTTTCCTGGATATGGCTAATCTGGAGGGCAATGCGATTCTTATCGCTACCGATTCGGGTGGGGTGCAGAAAGAGGCATATTTTCACCGCGTCCCCTGTGTCACCCTGCGCGATCAGACCGAATGGGTGGAGACTGTTGAGGCCGGATGGAATCTTCTTGCCGATACGGCATCGAAGGAAAGTATTACAACATCGGTGAATGCAATGCTTGCGTCGAAAGATGGTCGCAGAGATATTGAGGAGTATGGCGATGGCCATGCTGCGGAGAAGATTGCGGGGATTATAGGAGATTTCTGATTTTTTCCCACGGAACACGCGGAAAAGCACGGAAAGAAGAGGGGAACCACAGATTGCGCAGATTGTCACAGATATTTTGAGAGAAATATCGAATATTGAACAGAGAACAAGGAATGTCGAAGGGAAAGAGACTTGTGCTGAGCGTGCGTTGCACTGAGCCTGTTCGATGTGTCGAAGTATCAGCCCAACTAGCGTCAACAGCGTTCTATTCTTCTTTTAAAATGGAGTATATTTAGAATAGCAAACTCCCTTCAAAAAATGAAAGCAAGGAGAAAATTATGCTCACTATAAGCAGGAAAGAAATACAAAACAGCTACCTTATAGATCTTCTCGCCAGGCGGCATGTCCTGTATGCAAAAATTAATGCATTCGAAAAGCAGTACGGTGCTTCATTTGATGCATTCGAGCAGAAAATCAAAAAGAAAGACGAAAATTTTGCCGAATGGGATGACTATATTGAATGGAAAGCCTATAAAGAAGCATATAATGATATTGAGAAGCGAATCGAGGATGTGAAAAATGGAAATTTTGAAATATCTTGATCGCTTCAAGTTTATCACTTCTTATGAGGTGCTTGATTACAAATCATGGGAGCAAGGATCGTATAGCAGGCTTAAAATAACCTTGTCGAATGGCTCGCATTTATTTACAAAAGAATATATCTCCGAAGCCGAAAGAATTTATTCATTTCATTGGCAGGATAAATTTGATAATCTTTTAACTCGCTGGGATAATGCACCCCATCACAAGGATATTGCTACCTTTCCTCATCACAAACATGAAAACGAAAAGCTTTGTGCAAGCAATGAGATTACGTTAGAGGATGTTTTAGCTGCTATTGCTCTTCAGCTTGGATCAGAATAGTTTCGTAAAGCTATTCTTCTTCCCCACGGAACACACGGAAAAGCATGGAAAAAAGAGGGGGAACCACAGATTACACAGATAGTCACAGATGTTCAAATCTTTTCCTTTAATATATTAAAGTATTATAAAAATCAATTACTTATAAATATTGAAATGATGATATAAAAGATATATATTTAATATTATCATGTATAAAAGGATAATAAATTTAGATATGTGCGAAATGGAGACGGCGTTTTTATGGGGGCCCCGTCAGACAGGAAAAAGCACTTTATTAAAATCCAGGTATCCTCAGTCGAAATATTACAATCTTCTGTTAGCCGATACATTTTCCCGTTTAGTTAAAAGTCCATCGATAATTCGGGAAGAGTGTGAAGCGGAGGGTCTGGACGGATCAAAGCAGGAATTTCCTATAATAATTGATGAAATTCAGAAAATTCCTGCATTGCTTGATGAGATACACTGGCTGATAGAAAACAGGGGATTACGGTTTATTCTATGTGGATCGAGTGCGAGGAAGGTCAAACGCGGTCATGCAAATCTTTTAGGAGGAAGAGCTGTTCGATATGAGCTTTTTCCGCTCGTTTCCAGAGAAATTCCCGATTTTAATCTGGAATATGCGTTAAATCGCGGTCTCCTTCCGAGGCATTACCAAAGCAGATATGCACGCAGATTGCTTCGGTCGTATATAGGCGACTATCTCAAAGAGGAAATTGCCGCAGAATCGCTTACCAGAAATCTTCCGGCGTTTTCCCGATTTCTTGAGGTTGCAGCACAGAGCAATGGAGAATTGATCAATTACAATAACATTGCATCCGAATGTGCAGTCAGCGCGCAGACGGTCAAAGAGTATTATGTCATTGCGCAAGATACGCTTATTGGAAGGTTTCTTCCTGCATTCCGGAAAAGGGCGAAACGGCGACAGATTTTTGCCCCGAAATATTATTTCTTTGACGTTGGAGTTACTGCGCAGCTCTCTTTAAGGGGCCAGGTTACGCAAGGAAGCGAATTGTTTGGAAAGGCATTCGAACAGTTTATTGTAAATGAAATTTTTGCCTATTCGGAGTATTCGGAAAAATACATCCCCTGTACATTCTGGAAAAGCGCATCAGG
>WJLZ01000190.1 GCA_014728215.1 Chitinivibrionales bacterium | reverse complement strand
GCCCCTCATGGTCCATATCAAAATCGGGATTGGGAGGCGGTCCCCGGAAGTTTTCGGTGAGCGTGCCCACAAAATCAACTTCATACCCTGCCGAATCGAGCATGTGCCACAACGGACGGCGATAGGAATTGTAGTACGTATCACCACTCGTTATCGAATTGCCTAAGGGCATTATCTTGATCGCGGTGGAGCGTACCGAATCTTTTTCCACTACTTCAAGCGTATCGATTGTTTGCCGTTGGGTGTCGACATGGGTAGACCCACTCACGGCATCCATGGTGTAGGTGGCGGTAAGCTTTTGAATTATGGCATCCATCAAACGTGAAGTCACATAGTAGGTGGTTGGAGTGCCCGCCAGGTCCGGCGTATCGATTGTATCGATCGATAAGCTTTGCAAAGTAAAAGAGATATCGATCCAGGAGCTTTCAAGAACCGATGATTCTTTGAGGATCCGGGTGATAGTATCGTATCCGAGAAAAAAGGTGTCGCGCGCAAAATAGCCGCGGTCATAAAAAAGGGAATCGGAAACTTTCCATTGCTCGTAGATACTGTCCACCGCGGTGGAGATTACTTGATATTTTGCGGCAGCATAGAAAGAATCGACCCCGATCGTTGTATCGAGGGTTTCGGATAAGGTCGTATCGACACGGGTTCCGGTGGAATCGGCAAGAAAAAAGGTCGCCCAGGTCGAATCGATCAGCTTTGGCTGTGAGGGCGCCTGGGGATTTTCTTCAAGGCACCCCGACCAAAGGATTACCGCAATTCCGCATCCTGTCAGCGCCGGGAGGATGGCTCTTTTCATATATCCTTTTTCGGGCTCCATTATCTAAAATTACATTCTATACCCTGAAATGCATCTTTAGTGCACCTTTTTTGTGACGGTTTCGATGCTTTTGTGTGATTTACCAGTATTCAGGCATATCCGCACGAGGGCTCTGAACCGCTCGATTGTTTTGCCGATCCGCGGACCGGGTATTGCAATATAATCTTTTTTCAGGCAAAAAACCATGCCTTTATCGACTGCATCGAGAAGCGGCACACTGTTCCAGTCGTTGACGATTGTTTCCTGTGACATCCCCACCTGTTCGGGAACAATATCGATAATGATATCCGGATTGATAGAGCAGACGCCTTCAATGGAAAGCGTGGGATATAATATGTTTTCGGTGCAGGCATTTTCTCCACCCGCGGCATTGAGCAGATCGGAGTAAAACGATGATGCTCCGGCAAAGAAGGGCTTGCTGATCGTCCCCGACCCGGGAGCGCTTCGGTCCACACAAAGCAGTATTCGGGGACGGTATTTCGACACAATCGTGTCGTTTATGACCGATGATATATGATTGATCAGGCTGTCGGCACGCTTTGTTGCGCCGCACCGTGTACCTACCGCTTCGAAAGAATTCAGGATCGTGGCTATGTTATCGTTATCGACACGGAGAAAAGGGACCTTGTATCGAGTACAAAAATCAATGACTTTGCCGTGTTCTTTCATTAAAACCACAAGGTCGGGTTTCAGCCGCATAAGGGCTTCGAAATTGGGATTGGTAAATCCGCCGACCTTCGGCAGCGATCTGACGTGGGGAGGATAGGAACAGAACTGGGAGACCCCCACCACCTTGTCGCCACAACCGAGCGCAAACAGTGTTTCGGTAATATTTGGTGCAAGCGAAACAATACGCTCAGGAGTGGAGCCGGGGTCGGGCGGCTCCATTTCGACATCAGAGCAGCCGGAAATAACCAGGAAAAACAGTGGAAAGAATATCGATAAAAAGGTATACATGCTCGGGCCTGGATCTTTGTGGTTGTAATTCATAGTGAGTGCTTATTTTTCAGTTATTTATGCCCAACTGTTTGAGTTTCCGGAACAGGGTTGCCTTATGAATGCCGAGCTTTTTCGCGGCCAGGGTTTTATTCCAGTCGAATTCGGTAAGGACCGACTTGATATAGACCTTTTCGAGATCTTTAAAATCGCGTACCTCGGCCAGGGTTTTTGCCGTCTTCCGCTCATCTTCCCTGTTCCGGAATTCATCGGGAAGGTGGTTGACTGTTATTGTCGGGCTTTTGCAGAAAATAAAAGCATGTTCGATTACATTTTCGAGTTCTCGGATATTGCCGGGAAAATCATGCGCCATCAGGGCATCACGTGATTCGTCGGATAATTGCTGTATCTCTTTGTGATAACGTGAGTTAAAGAGGTTAATAAAATGATCGCATAAAAGAGGGATATCGCAACGCCGTTCACGAAGCGGCGGGAGTTTGATATTGAGCACTTTAATCCGGTAATAGAGATCTTCACGAAACTCACCTTTCCGGACCATTTTCTGAAGGTCTTTATTGGTTGCCGCGATCACTCGGACATCGGCTTTTATTGTCCGGGTACCTCCCAGGGGTTCGAACATCTTTTCCTGGAGCACCCGAAGGAGTTTTACCTGCATGGCAGGTGAGATATCCCCTATTTCATCGAGAAATATCGTGCCGTTTTCAGCAAGGGTGAATTTCCCGGGTTTGTCTTTTTTGGCGTCGGTAAAAGCGCCGGCTTTGTAGCCGAAAAGCTCCGATTCCAGCAGATTATCCGGCAGTGCACTGCAGTTGATCGCGATAAAGGGCTTGTTTTTACGGGGCCCCTGTTCATGGAGCGAACGGGCGATCAGTTCCTTGCCGGTACCGCTCTCCCCGGTCACCAGTACCGTGGCATTGGTCTGCGCGACTTCGGGAAGAATATCGAAAATCTCTTTCATCAAAGGGCTTCGGCTGACCATGTTATAGAAACGGTGGCTTTCCCGAAGCTCCTTTTTGAGGTCTTTAACCAGCTTATTCGCCTTTTCCGCGGCGTCTTGAACGCTTTTAAGCCGGGCCTGTTCGGCAAGTTTGCGATCGGTGATATCCTGGACCTGGGCGAGCAACGTTGTCGATTTTGCGTTGTTCGATGATCCCAGCGGGGTGATATGCCATTCACAGAAATGGCGTTCTCCATTGTCGACCGAACAATACTCCGGATCGCACTCCGATTCAAAATGGATTTCTTTTCCCCGGGCCAGGGAATCCATGTTTTCGGCGCCGGGCTCAAGCACCGAAAAAAGCGGGCCGGTTTTATGATCAAAGCCGTGATTGTTGAAAATCACCTCAAAAGCCGCGTTTTTATCCAGAATGGTGCCATCGTGCGTCAATATGGCTATCCCGATCGGCGATTTCCGGAATATCCCCCTGAATTTTTCTTCGCTGAGACGGAGCAGGTCCTGCGTCTTTTTCTTCGCGGTGATATCGATAAGACAAGACCGCATCCCCGCGGACTTGTTGTTTTTGATTATTGGTGAAGAGTTAACCAGAGCGTATACGGTTTCGCCGGTTTTGGTTTTCATGGTATATTCTTTTGCATTACCGAAATCTCCCGACATCACATTCCCAAAATCCTCCAAAGCCGTCTCCTGCGATTGCGGCGGAAGAACATCCGATGCGGAAAAACCGTCTTTTAAATCCTGCTCGGTAAACCCGAACAGGTCGAGGCCCCACTTGTTCACATAGGTGAATTTCATCTCCATATCCATTTCGGATATGACGGCGGGAATGGTTTCGGCTGTTTCCCGGAACCGTGTTTCGCTTTCCTTCAGCTCAATTTCAGCTCTCTTCCGGTCGGTGATATTCCGGGCAATCCCCTGGATCCCCACCGGCTTGCCGTGATGATTTCTGATAAGACGGGTACTGACCTCGACCCATATATGTTCACCGTCTTTGCTGATAGTCAGAAGTTCATAGGGATAGGTTGCCTCATTGCTGCGAAGCTTCTCTTTTACCTTGCTCCGTGCTGTGGCCAGAAAGTCTTCATGAATGATCTGCGACATATTCACCGTAACAATTTCTTGCGGTGAATAACCGTAGGTACTGCTCGCTGCTGCATTTGCGGAAGTAAAATTACCTTCGAGATCGATTGTGTAGATAATATCGTTGGCATTTTCGAAGAGTTCTCTGAATTTTTCTTCACTCTCCCTCAAGGCCCGTTCGGCTTTTTTCCGCTCGGTGATATCAATCAGTGATATCAGGCTTTTTTTGGTGCCCGGGATCATGCTGACATTCATGAGGATATCTTTCAGCTCGCCGGTCCTGTGTTTGAGTTTGAACTCGTATTCGCTGGGGACAGTGGTTGTCGAATCGTGTCTCCGCTTGATATGATATTCCATCAACCGTTTCATATCGTCGTCGTTAACAAAATCGATCCATTTATGACCTTTCCGCGCCTCTTCCTGCGGATACCCGGTGACTTCTTCGAGCTTATGGTTCCCCATTGTTACCGTGGTGTCTTCTTCCACAACCATCATGGCGGTACCGGTGTATTCGAACGCGGTACGATAGCGTTCTTCACTCCGTTTGAGTTCTTCACGCAATTTTTGAAGCTCTTCACCGGCGGCTTCCAGTTCGACAATACGCGCTTTGGCCCGATCAAGATTCTGGTCGGGTGTGCCTCGCAACTTGGGCGAATCATCCATAGATTTCTCCCCTGTTATTAGAGCCTTCGATGGAATACCGGGCTATTACAATCTACCGGCGGCATGGTAGAGAATACAGCAGCAGCCCTCCGGTACCCGTGCACCTTTCCAAAGAATATACCAAAAAGCCACCGCCTCATGCATTAAAAAAACTTTACTTCAACCAAATGGAGAGCGTATCTTATAATGTATGAACACTTCACCCGGAATAAACAGATTTCAATAGCGCCATTCACATTCTCAAATCTCACCTTTCCGCCTTCAAGGAGCTTCCTCTATGAGCAAAGATGTCTATGTTGATCTTCTCAGGGAATCAATAAAGAAAAATGCCAACAGCGATTGTTTTCATATAAAGCGCAACGGGTCGTATACGACCTGGCGCTACAGCGATTTTTGTTCGGACCTCAACAAGCTGGTTTCGATGCTGAAAAGTCTGGGTTTTAACAAGGGGGTGAATGCCGCGGTTATCGGCGCCAACTGCCCCGAATGGGTTATGGCCTATCATGGACCGATTCTCGCCGGCGGGTGCATTGTTCCGATCGATCCCAACATTCCCGCCGCGGAGATTACCGAGATAATCCGCCTTACCGAATCGCGGGTTGTTTTCTGTTCCGCCACCTATGTTTCACTCTTTGAGAAGCTTGCCGGCGAGTTCGATTTTATCAAAAAGATTGTGGTACTGGAGCCTGATGCTCCGAAGGGGCGGGTGAGCTTTGCCGATTTTATCGCCGGGGGGGATTCCGGCAGCGATGCATTCGCGCAGCAATTTGCTCCCGACGATCCCCTGGCCATACTCTTTACATCCGGCACTACCGGGAAAGCCAAGGGCGTGGTACTCAATCAGCGGAACCTTACCACCGCACCAAATCACGGCGTCCCTCGCATGAAAGTGGGCCCCTCCGACACCATGATCGCCATTCTTCCGCTCCACCACGTGTTCGGCTGCGCGGCTTGCATTGCCGCTACGCTTCCCACAGGCATGGATATTGTCTTTATTCCGGCAATCAAAGGACCGCTCATCCTTGAAGGACTCAACGATAAAAAGGTGAGTATCTTACCTGCAGTCCCTCAGATGCTCGAGCTTTTTTACGATAATATCCAGCGCAAAGTAAATGCCGGAGGACCGATTGTCACAATGGTGTTCGGCATTCTGAAAATGCTCTCCTCTATCCTGGGAAATGTTTTCGGCATGGGCTTCAGGAAAAAGCTTTTCGGCTCGGTGCACAAAAGCTTTGGCGGCAATATCCAGTGTATCATTTCGGGGGGATCATCACTGAAAAAGAATTATTTCGACGGGTTCCGGTTGATGGGCTTCAATATCGTTGAAGGTTACGGGCTTACGGAGACTTTCGGGCCTATCACCCTCTGCCCTATCGACGATCCCCGTCAGGGCTCGGTGGGGAAAGTGCTTGAAGGCAATGATATGGAGATTTTTCAGCCCAACGAAGAGGGTATCGGCGAGGTGCTCTTTCGGGGAGAAACCGTCTTCCCCGGGTATTACAATAACGAAAAAATTACTTCCGAAGCCTTTGACAGCGACAAATGGTTTCATACCGGCGATCTGGGAAGGGTTACCGATGACGGTTTTCTGTATCTGACCGGGCGGGCCAAGGATATTATCGTTTTGAGTTCGGGGAAAAATGTCTATCCCGACGAACTCGAGGAGTACTATTCCCTGTCGCCGTATATCGAAGAGATCGGTGTTCTGGGCATAGAAGACAACAACGAAGAGATTGTCGGGGCGGTAATCGTTCCGGACAAGGATTTCAGGGCCCGTCATTCAATAGAAAAAGCAACAGAGCTTATGAACGAAGAGCTTGCGCGGATGGGCCGGGACCTTCCAACCTATAAAAAAATCGGCGCCTTCGTTGTTTCTTATCACGCCCTTCCCCGGACAACCACCCGAAAAATTATCAAAAACGAACTGAAAAAGATGTTCGAAAAGCTGAAACGGTCGGAGGGAGTGCAGGAGACATCACATATACGCCTCACCTATCTTGAAAGCGCCATGATGGAATCGGAGGAATTCAAAACAATCGTTGATTATGTCGCAAAGGCGTCTCCGAAAGTGAATACCGGATCGCTCACTCCCCGGTCGCATCTGCAGCTCGATTGCATGCTCGATTCGCTGAAAAGCCTCGATCTGATCTGTATGCTCGAAGAGAAATATAATTGCTCGGTTTCCATGGAAGATCTCGTTAATATCGAAACGATGGCTGACGCCGTGACGCTTATCCAGGACCTTCGGGCTGGCAAAGCCGGCAATGTCGGCGAGAACAAAACCGAGGGGGTCAAAGAGCGGTTGAAATCGGATAGCGGCGGCGAGGAGCTGAACGATACCACCGCCCTGAGCTACCATTATCTTCCGGGCCTGCTGCTGGGAATCGGGCGCATGCTCTGGGGAATCCGCGTGACCGGTGTTCGGAACATCCCCCCGGACCGTCCGGTGATTTTCGCATCAAACCATGAAAGCGCGCTCGATATCATGATTATAATCGGCGCTCTTCCGTGGAGTATCAGAAAGAAAACCTATACGATCGGGAAAAAAGAGCTTTTGGAAAAGCCGCTTTCGGCGTTTGCGGCAAAAAGGTCCAACATGGTCCCTGTTGAACGTGAAGGCGATATTGTTGAAGCCTTAAAAGCGTCGCACAAGGTCCTCGACAGTGGAAAAAACCTGATTATCTTCCCCGAAGGCACCCGTACCCGCACCGGGGAAACGGGAAAATTCAAATCGGGTATCGGAACGCTCATGATGGAGACCGGCGCGGCAGTAATTCCCCTTCGAATTAAAGGGGCCTACGCTCTCCAGCCCGCGGGAAAGGCCCCGGATTTTTTTGCCGGCAGAAAGCATGCCACCCACCTCGCTTTTGGTGAGATGCTCACCCTGGACAGCCTGAAACAAAAGAGGCTCCTAAAGGAGAATTACCGCCCTGAGGATATTGCCAGCGCTGTGGAAAAGGTTGTGCGGGAGATGTGAGAAGAAGGAGGAGAAGATGGAAAAGTGCTGATATCTCTCCTCTATCTGCCGGGAAAATGCAATTGCCGAATTTTACACCTCGTTAGTGGCGGCATGGCTGTGGCATTAATTGCTCCCCATGTCCAGAATTTATTTTAAAACCTTCCATTTTTTATGGGATGTGAACAGCAATCGACCAAAAAACATTGAAAGAGGCCCGTCATGATTTCGTTGAGCGTACAGGTAGAGACTCATCAGGGGAAAAACACCGAATTCGTGTTTGAATCATTGGAACCGGCCAACGTCGTGCAAGACGGAATCAGTATTGCATTAGGTGGTGAATGCCCCTGCCCGGTAACGCTTACTCCCCCAAAAGGTGATGTCATCAAATCAGTCTCCTACTCAATCGCCACTCCTCTTAAGAATTTCCACGAGGTTATCGTTCCCGATACGGGCCGTCTGTATCCCAACGAGCGCCAACTGGTGACGTTCTGGGGACGGAATTTTCAGACCCGGATCAACAATATCCGCATGCCGGTCTTCATTTTAACCGGGCAAGACCGGAAACCAACATTCATGTTCGGTGTCATCGGGGAAAACTACGAGACCGATTTTATCGTGAAGGAACCGGCCATGCGCCGGGCACTGCTCGCATGGATGAAACGGTTTGGGCTGGAAATTAAACGGGGTGTTGAAGGATTCCCTGTGCCCGAATCGGTTGCCCTGGCCAATGAAGACAATTCTATTACCGAATATATCTATTTCAAAGAAAACCGTGAACTGGCGTATACTACCTGGATCGATGCATTACGGGATTTTTCCGATTCCATGGCCCGGATCCTCGGCAAAACCGATACGTCAAACGATCGGAGCATGGCCCCGTACTGGTGCTCCTGGACCGACTGGGATTCATCGCAGGTAACCGACAAGGTGATCATTGATAATGTCAGAGAAGGCGTTAAACTCGGAATATATAACTATATCATCGATGACGGCTGGTTTGGGCCGGGACTCGACAGCGATTTTGATGTCAAACTCAATCTCGGGGATTGGTCGGAAGATCGATCGAAAATCCCCGATCTTAAGAAGCTTATCAGCGATATGCACGATCTCGGCGCCCGCGCCCTGATCTGGTCGGCACCCCATGCAGTCTCCCCGGATTGCAATAATTTCGAAAAACGGAAAAAATACCTGATCCAGACAGAAAAAGGAAAAATCGCCAAAACCCACAACGGATATCATCCCCTCTGTTTCATGTGCCCCGAAGCCCGGGATATTATGGCGGATATCGCCGCCGAACTGATAACCAAATATAACGCCGACGGCGCCAAATATGACCTCTTCAACAATATCCCCGGTGAAGTCTGTGTCAGTGAAGAACATGACCACGATACGGCATCGCTTATCGAAGGACTCCATAAGGTATTGGAAAATATCGATAAAAAGACAAAAAAGGTCAACCCCGATGTAATCACCGAACTGAAACAGAATTACGCCACCCCATGGCTCTATGAATACGGAACCTGCATCCGGGCAGGCGATACACCCTATAATCCCGAAGGTAACTTCCTCAGAACAGCATACATAAATGCCTATACACCTTTCAGTTGCAACGATTATCAAACAATTACCAATAACGACAGCCCCGCCGAAGGCGCCGCGATTATCATTAAAATGATGGCTGTCGGTATCCCCACCTACTCCATGGACCTTGGCTCCCTCGAAGAAGAACATAAAAAGTCCCTGAAATTCTACCATCAATGGTATATGGATAACCTCGATGCATTCAAACAATACCGCACCCCGGTGGAACCATCCTTTGATACCTGGAAAGTACAGGGCGATAAAAAAGATATCATATTCCTGCTCAACCGGGCCGGAAACATTGCTGTAGAATCCTCAAAAATCACCGAGATAGTAGTAGGATCCTTCATCAAAGAACTGGAAATTTCATTCGATACCAAAAACGATGCTTCGGTAGAAATACGCAACCCCGGAAAAACGTCAGCCGATAGTACACTCTATGCCGGAATATCACACCTCCGGGTGCCGGTACGAACAGGGGACCTTGTAAGAGTAAACAGTCGCAATAATGCGACCTGACCGTCGCACCGACGTATTTTTGCGACTCAACCAGACTTCAAGAACAGCACCACGTAAACCGCACCATCTCCTTTAATATCAAAACATTAAGGTGGGCGCCAACCATTTGGCACATGCCTTGCAATTTCCATTGTCGAAAGCAGATTGAACAAAGGTTCACCGCACGATGGGCCCCGAATGAGTTGATGAAACAGAACAGTTACTTGTTTTTCTACTCGCAAGAAACCCGGATTGCCTGAAATCTTTGTGACAGATGCTTAAATAATTGTCTTTTAAAGATATAAAGACCTTCCCCGGGATTTGCATGCGGGTCTGAATGTCTTGAAAAAGACAGGTTATAATTACGTTATTCATAATCAAACGGACAGGAGTTAAATCATGAACTCGGCAATCTTTACAACATCATTTCAAAACTATCATGTTTCGCAGATTCTTTTTGCAGGCCCGGTCATTGAATTACCGGAGGAGAAGCGTAAGGGCGAAATGAGCCATTATTTCAAAATTATCTGCCACAACGGCGCCTCCTACTGTCATTTCAAGAGCCAGGACGCTGCAAGGAATGCGAGAAATGCGTTAGGTGCAATGCTGAATTCGATGAAGCCTTATTGCTATAAATACGGCAACAGCACCATCGATTCAAAAGGCGTTGTCTCTTTCAGCAATGTTTTTCCGCTGAAAACGATCCGTAACGATCTTACACACGCCATTGTTGTCACGCTCGATACCACCGATGAGGACAACAGCAAAATATGGCTGAAATTCAAATCTGAGGATAATGCATGGAAAGGCCAGAAGGCCCTCTTCGCGTCGATTTACGCGGCAAATGACATGAAAAAGGAAAAAGAAGATGATGTTGGTGATGGAGATGCTGTAATGGAACCGGTTCTGGCGGAAGCGTCTTCACCCAATGAAAACCTTCCGTTCTGACCGTATCTTTTTATCATTCATAACCAAAGGGTCTGCACGTGTGTGCAGGCCTTTTTTATGCCCTGCAGCCTGCATCACATATCAGCCCCATTAGCGCCATCGGCGTCCCATACTTATGTAACCGGCAAATAATCCATTACATTATGAGAATTCAGTTTGATTCGCAAAGCGCTTTTAGTATATTCTTTCTTATTGAAAATTAACGGTTTTGATACCCGCGCTCTGGCTTTGCTCCACTCCCCTGCTCAACTTCCACTCCAAAGCGCAAATTCCAAAATAAACCATCGGGAATGAGGGCTTTTTTACAATTCATTCCGAAGTTTTTGGGATGTTTTATGGGGATTTTTGAATTGCAGAGTGATTACGGTATTTACTAGTTGGTGTAAATTTGCCTGGCCCTATGAACGGTGGAAAAAGGAAATGAAAATTTGCGCCAATAAGATGCTGGCCGTCCATGGCCAGCAGATAAGAATCTTGGATGAGCTCCAGACCATAGGGTATTTTTAGAAAATAAGAAGGAAAATTATATATGCCAAAAAATGTAAGCAAGCCATCAATAGATGCTGACACACTCGGCCTTCAATATTCGGGGAATCAAGATGTTATTCATAAAAAAGCATTCGGACAGTATTTAACTCCAATCGAAGTAGCAAGTTTTATGGCTTCTTTGACCATTCCACAAAAATCATCAAATATTAGACTCCTAGATCCCGGTATTGGTTCAGGTATTTTAGTGATCTCATTAATAGAACGAATAGTTGAAAATTGGCAAGAAGTACAAAATATTCATGTGACAGGTTATGAAATCGACACAGCATTAGAACCTATTTGTAAAAAAGCATTAGATTCAACAGTACGATGGGCAAAAAACAGTAAAGTTAATCTTACCTATGAAATAAGATTTAAAGATTTCATTATAGATAATGCTCATGTTTTACATGATGGCCCTACACTTATTTCTAAATTAAAAATCGGTAGCGATGATGAGCCATATGATTTGGTTATTTCAAATCCGCCATATTTTAAAATTCCGAAAGATGACCCACGTGCTAAAGCTGCTAAAAATATTGTATACGGTCAACCAAATATTTATGCGCTGTTTATGGCTGTTTCTACTCGTCTATTGAGCAGAACAGGTCAAATGGTTTTCATAACACCGCGTAGTTATGCTTCTGGCCCATATTTTAGAGCTTTCAGGGAGTTTCTTTTTTCGGAAATTACACCGAAACAATTGCACCTCTTTTGTTCGAGGACAGATGCCTTTGATAGGGATGCAATCTTGCAGGAGAACGTAATTTTACATGCTCGTCGAAGAACCAATGGTAATGGTTCAACAAAAGTGAAAATCTCATTTAGTCATGGTTCTCGTGATTTAGAAGCATGCCCATCACGTACTTTGGCTTTGGAATCAATAATAAAACTTAAATCACTAAACAAAGTGTTATTCCTTCCAACATCCAAAGACGAGGATAAGATTATTGAGACAGTGAATTCCTGGAAAGGGAGCTTACATAAATTTGATATGGAAATATCTACCGGTAAAGTTGTTCCTTTTAGAGCCACAGAATACTTACTAAATGAAGGTGATATTGAAAACGGTGAGGCACCACTTATTTGGATGAATAGTATACGTGATTCACAAATTATTTGGCCACTTTCTAAAAACCGAAAACCACAATATATCAGAATCCAGGATGAAACTTTACCGCTTCTTAATAAAAATGGCAATTATATCTTGTTACGGCGATTCAGTGCAAAAGAAGAAAAGAAGCGCCTTAATTCGTCGCCTTATATACAGGACCGGATTAAATCAGAATATGTTGCATTTGAAAACCATGTAAATTTTGTTCATCGCCCCCACGGCAATATTTCCCGGACCGAAGCATTTGGAATTTCAGCAATACTTAATTCCTCTTACCTCGACGGTTTTTTCAGAATATCTAACGGTAACACTCAAGTTAGTGCAACAGAGATTCGCGATATTCCTCTGCCTGATTTAAGTTTAATTAGGAAAATCGGTGAAGCTCTGGAAAACAGCCTTAACATTAACATAGATGAAATATTATTGGCAAAAGCGGCTTAAAATGGGAGAATTCGCTTGCGATATGAATCCAAAGCGTGTATATGAACTTCAAGACATGTTCAAAGATTCCAATCACGGCTTAATTTTTGTCAGTGCTTTTCTGGATTTTGTAGAATTCAAGAAGCATTCCAAAGAAATTTCTTGGGAAACTGAAGTTTGGAT
>WJLZ01000189.1 GCA_014728215.1 Chitinivibrionales bacterium | reverse complement strand
GGGAAATATCGCCCGGCTTGAAGCATTTATCAATAAACACAGCGGTGAATTCCAGGATCTTTTCCCCTTGGTTGACGAACTTAAGAAAGTAGAAGAGATCTATCGAAATTCGATTCCCGACATTACTCACAACCATATCCGGCTTCTTTATAGCCCCCGGCTGTGGAAAACCATACTGTCAAGTGCAGTCACCGGCTGGTCGGTTCGCAACATTATCGACAAAAAACATGACCAGTCATTGCGCAAATCTCCTCTGTCGATTCTTTTCTTTTTTATCATCGGCATAATACCCTTTTTAGGGTCCTTTATACGCAAAATCTGGGCTCATACTTCATGGCGACGCCATTACGCGGCCCTCTTTACCACCAGCGGTCATTATTTCCGGCGAGCACTGCAGGCAAAGCTTGCCGAAAAATCTATTGCATGGCACCGGGCAGGACGAATTACCGATCAGGATGCCCTGAAAGTGGCATCTTCGGCAAAAACCTTTATTTTCCACCTTCCTTTCTCTATTCTTCCTCCAGGGATTCATAAGTTTTTCACTAATTTCGATTATTTCAAAGAAAAACTCGATTTTATAGTCCGTCGACCGATTCGGCTCTATTTCGATGCTGATGAGCGGGAACAATGGCTCCGCGACATGGTTGCCGATGGTCAAGAGAAACATATCATCAATAACGAAGATGCCGAAGTTATCTATTCCCGAATTAAAGAGCCTTTTATACAGAAATACCTCAAGAGCCTTGCTGTTCACGTCTGCACACTCCCGGTAACTCAGGTTGTTTCTATTCTGACCGCGCTCATTGTCTGGCTTCAGCATCCCGAATGGTCGCGAACGCAGGCGATTGCAGCCTCGGCAGCCATTATCGCGGCGTTTCAGATTGTCCCTATTTCTCCCGGATCGCTGACCAGAGGTCTCTATGTGTTATATCTTGTTATTCGTGAACGGAATTTTAAAGATTATAATATTGCCGTATTTTTAGGGTTTTTCAAATATGTGGGCTATCTTGCCTTTCCCATACAGATGACCTATCGCTATCCGGTACTCGCACGGTTTATGGCATCCCACTGGGCTACCGATGCAGTCCATGTTGTACCGGTATTCGGTGAAAGTGGCGCATTACTGGAACATTGGGTGTTCGGCCTCTTTTATAACTGGCCGCTTACCATTCAGCGACGAATTAAAAACCGGATGACTAAACTTCAGGAACTTACTCCCCGCTACTGGCATGCAGCAGCAATTCCTGCGCTGGGCGCCGGGCTTTTCGGATTGACCGATTATTTGTTTCTTACCCGTATGGGAGAGCTGCCTTCGCTCCGGCAGATTGCTCCTCTCGTGCTGTTGGTTCCCTTCATTATCGGAGCCTCCATTACCACCTTTGCTGGCGCCGCCGTCCTATGGCGCCGAATCATCGCGGCAGCAGCGGGCGGAGCAGTTCTGGGATTGCTCTATACCGGTGTCAGCCTCTACTTTGATTTGCCCGGCACGGTAATCGAACCGGTCGCCATTATCTCCACGGCCGTATGGCGGGTCTTTCTCTTCACCATATTCTCGACAATCGGCGCCGTCCTTACAGAGCTGGTCCTTCCAGACCCCCTGCTGAAACAGCGGATTGAAGCGTTGGAGTAGGATAATTGAAGGTCCAAGGCGAGGCCTGAGCGTGCACTGCACCGATCCCGTTTCAGCGGGAGGAAGAACCGAAGGATCTTCCCCCCTTTCTCTTATAGCCCGAAAGTTAATCCGGCATTTATCAGCAGTCCATAGCCTTTTAATCCGGCATCCTCGTTGAAATCACCGAAGGGTATCATAAATTTGCCGTCGGCATAAAATCCCAGGGGCACCACCGGAAGTTTAATCATCGCACCGGCAACTATGTGCATACCGAATTTCGGAACAGCGAGGCCTTCGATGATTTTTTCGACAATAGGTTTCAATGCCTGGGGATCGCCGTTGAGCATGGCGGCCAGATCATTGATATTGCCGTCGGATTCTGCTATGATATCCTTAAGAACATCCTCAACCATCTCCTGATCGAGCACCGGTGTTGCAAAATGCACGCTGGGACCACCGCCGCCGTAGAGACGAAAGATTTTCATCCTTTTCGGAACACTGATAATATTTTTTCTGACCGTGGCATCGATATGCAATTTTGCATAGGGAGTTTTATTCAAGCCAAAATAAGCAAGATCGAACTGCTCGAGGGTCACCGGAATCGATTCCATTTCAAAGAGCTGTTGAAAGGAAACCGAGGTGGGATCATCAAGTAAAGCCTGTGCATCAAGATCGGCTTTTATATTTTTTGGATACAGTATTTCTCCATCATACTGCCACAATCCGAAATTCATGGAAATTTCAACAGCATCGAGAACCGGAATAATATCAACAAACACTTTGCCGCCTATGTTGAGCGGATACCGTTCGAATCCGGTCCGGGAGATATAGAAAGGGAGGTCCCCGCTGAGCAGAGGAATATCAGAAGGCTGCACCCCCTGATTACGCAGGCTGTCTAAAAATACCGCAATATCCATGTTGTCGATAGAATCGACCGGAATGGGAACGCTGTTAAAGAAGGAATCGACATCAAAAACATTTGTATATTCCTTGAGGGAAAGGGGAATGTTCTCCTGGTCCTCCATGCTGACTGAAAGGTCGAGTCCGTAATGAACACCCACACCTATTATTGCATGAGATGATGACACAAAAAAGAGACAGAGCGCAGTAATGCCATAGATAATCTGCTTCCGGATTTTCATTAATGCCTCCTTGAAGGAAAGGATAAGGAATTAAGTGCAATGCTTTATACAAATAATATAATCAATGGATAAAAGTTGCAATGAAAGAAATTAGTGAAGGATCTGAGATAACGACCACAGATGAGGATTGAAGATAAAGAATGCAGGATTAAAATGGATATCTTCTGTCACCTCTGAATCAATGATTTCCAATCGATTATTTTTTGAGCTCATATACTCAGGGAGTACTCATGAAAATCCGGGACTATTTTGATTTTGAACGACGAGGCACAAATTTCCAGACCGAAATTATAGCCGGAGTGACCACGTTCCTGGCAGCGATGTATATCATTATTGTAAACCCTTCGATTCTCAGTACCGCCGGGATGCCTTTCGGGGCGGTGGTAACCGCTACGGTATTGGTAAGTGCATTCAGCAGTATCATGATGGGATTGTATGCAAAAAATCCTATTGTGCTGGCACCGGGGATGGGAATTAACGCTTTTTTCGCCTATTCGGTCGTGATCGGCATGGAAGTACCCTGGCAAACCGCGCTTGGCGTTGTTTTCTGGTCGGGAATTGTATTTCTTTTGCTTTCGCTTTTTGGAATACGAGCCCACATTGTCAAAGCCATTCCCAGACAAATCCGTTATGGTGTTGCCGGAGGAATCGGTCTCTTTATTACCCTGATAGGCTTCAGTAACGCCGGATTCATTATCTCCAACGAAACGACTATTATCGGGATGGGCCCGCTTAATGCCGTAACAATCACGTTCCTGACCGGTCTACTGGTCACATCGATTTTAGTAAGCAGAGGAGTAAAAGGTGCGTTGATAATCGGTATTTTTTTAACAACACTGGCATCGATTCCCATAGGCCGGCTCTGGGGCGATGCATCATCGGTAACCGGCGGTACTCCAACACTGGTAACATGGAATAATTTTTTTTCAGCTCCCGATTTCAGTCTCCTCTTTGCCCTCGACCTGGCTGGTTCGCTTAAATTTGCCCTCTGGCCGGTTATCTTTGCCTTCCTTTTCACCGATTTATTCGACAGCCTTTCCACCTTCGTGGGTGTCGCCGAAGCTTCGGGTCTGACTGATGAAAAAGGTGAACCGGAAAATATAAGGCAGTCGATGATTGTCGATGCTCTTTCGACTGCATTTTCCGGTTTGACGGGAACCAGCTCCGGGACAAGTTATATCGAATCGGCGACCGGCATTAAGGAAGGTGGACGGACAGGGCTTACCGCGGTTACAGCGGGAATACTCTTTCTCCCCTTTATGTTTTTCTCACCTCTTCTATCGATCGTTCCTGCAATTGCCTCCGCACCTGCACTCGTCCTTGTGGGGGTATTCATGATAAAACCGGTGATGAAGATTAACTGGAACAGTCTTGATGATGCAATACCGTCCTTCCTCAGTTTTGTTCTGATTCCCCTTACCTATTCGATTACGCAGGGCATTATTTGGGGATTTTTGAGCTGGACGATTATAAAAATTGCAATGGGTAAGTATCGGGAAATCACCCCGACCTTGATTGTTATTGATATACTGGCGGTGCTCTCCTTTTTTGTTTGAGAGCGGTTGTTCGGTAATGTATGAGCAGCTTATTACTCACTGGACTGTTACACGATCCCCGACCTTCAGCTCCAACCGATCGGCAGCATTGCCTCCATTGATCGAGACTTCCAGAAAGCCCGAGGAGCCGATCAGGGCAAGCGGGGCACCGGCGGGAACCTGGCGGTACCAGCGACACAGGGGTATAGCATTACCCTTTCCCGCATTCACCACCGGCAACGAGTCCTTTTCAAGCGTATCGATATGTCCGGGTTCGATTGATGTTATCGCATTACCGAACCGATCGATATATTCGATAGTTCCTTCAACGCCGCTCCGGGTACATACCGGAGAATATCGTTCGAGCCGGACATATCCGGTCTGCACGGCCCCCATCATCTCTGGAGGAATTCCTCTGGACAAATGTGCGGCAGCCGGGGCAAAAATATCTCTCCCGTGGAATGTAGCGCTGGTCTGGGGGAGTGCATAGTGTCTGTTGTCAAATGAATATATGCGGCTGTCCGGATATTTATCAAGAACAAAGGAAAGAACACCGTTATCGGGGGCTACAAAAGAGTACTGTGATGTTTGCGCAACAACAATTTTTCTTTCACTCCCCACCCCCGGATCAACAACAACACAGAATACCGCTCCTTCGGGAAACCAGGAAAAGGAGTTCATAAGTACAAAAGCGCCTTCTCTGACATTTCCCGGCGCAACGGCATGGGTGACATCAACCAGAGATGCAGAGGGATTGATACGAAGCGCCACGCCTTTCATGACGCCCACGTACCAATCATCCAAACCAAAATCCGTCAACAAAGCAATGGTTGACATACATCAAATCGCTTCCTGTGATCAATCCTCTTTTTTGTTTGAAGATGCCTTGAGCAGTAGCTCATTGACCCGCCTGGTATAGGCAAGTGAATCCTGCGGAAGATTTCCTTCGGCAATGAGCGCCTGATCATAAAGCAGTTTTACCCACTCCTCGAGCTGCGGATCCTTCGGCGATTGCTCGTAGATCGCATGAAGGTTCTGTGCAATGGGATGATCGGGGTTGATTTCAAGTATCCGTTTTGAAGGCGGTACCTGTTGGCCCATTGCCGCCATGAGCTTTTCCATGTGCGCACCCATAGCGTCTTCATCACCAACAAGACAGCAGGGACTGTCTTTAAGGCGTGTAGAAAGACGAACATCCTTAACCTGATCGCTTAAAATGTTCTTGATTCTCTCGGTAAGTTTCTTGTATTTGCCCTGCTCTTTTTCTTTCTCTTCCTTTTCTTCTTTGCCCAGGTCGCCCAGATCAAGATCGCCTTTGGTAACCGACTTCAGGGGCTTGTTATCGTAATTGTAGACATCCTGCACCACCCATTCATCAATAGGATCGACAAGATAGAGGACCTCGATCCCTTTATCTTTGAATACTTCAAGATGAGGACTTCGCTCAACAACCTCCCTGCTCTCCCCGGTGATATAGTAAATCTCTTTCTGGTCTTCCCGCATGCGACTCACATACTCTTTGAGTGAAGTCAGATCTTCCCTGCTCTCTCCAACCGACGACTGAAAGCGAACAATCTCCAGAAGTTTATCTTTGTTTTCATGATCGGTATGAATACCCTCTTTGATAATGGCGCCGAATTGGAGCCAGAACTGTTTGTATTTCTGAGGATCATCCTCCGAAAGCTCTTTGAATCTCGCAAGAAGCCAGTTGACCAGGTTCTTTTTAATTTTTTCGATAATCGGGTTTTTCTGAAGAACTTCACGGGAGACGTTGAGAGGAAGGTCTTCCGAGTCGACAACACCTTTAACAAATCGGAGATATTCGGGAATCAGCTCTTTGCAGTCATCCATGATAAATACCCGTTTGACATAAAGTTTGACTCCGTGCTTACGCTCGAAATTAAATGATTCAAAGGCGGCCTTTTCGGGAACAAAGAGTAAAGCAGAATATTCGAGTATCCCTTCAGCCTTCTTATGGATATGAAACAGCGGCTTATCGAATCCACCAAGCGAATGTTTATAGAAGGCTTCATATTGGTCGTCATTCAGTTCCGAAGGTGAATGCTTCCAGATCGGTTTTGTTTCATTGATTATCTCTTCTTTGCCTTTTTCATTCGGCATGTAGATGGGGAAAGCGATGAAATCGGAATATTTTTTGACGACCGTCCTGACCTGCCAGTCTTCAGCATAGTCACTTCCATTTTCATTGAGGTAAACCGTAATTGTGGTGCCCCGTCCGGGCTTAGAGGTCTCTTTAAGAGTATATTCACTGGTCCCGTCCGACTCCCATTCAACCGCCGGCGCATCGCTACCGGCACGCCTGGTTACCAGTTTAACCTTTGATGCTACCATGAAAACAGAATAGAACCCCACACCAAACTGACCGATAAGATTGGAATCCGCTTTCTGATCCCCTGTCATTTTATCAAGAAAGGCTTTTGAACCGCTCCGGGCGATAGTACCGATATTTTCAACCACCTCTTCCCTGGTCATTCCGATACCATTATCGGATATGGTGAATGTTTTGGCCTTTTTATCGAGTTTGATATGAATTGACAGTTCGGTATCCTTCCCAAGTATATCAGGATTGGTGACCGACTCGAACCTCAATTTGTCAAGAGCATCCGATGCATTGGAAATAAGCTCCCGGATAAAAATCTCTTTATGAGTATAGAGCGAATGAATAACAAGGTGCAGGAGTTGCTTTGCTTCAGTTTGAAATTCCATATGTTCAGGTTTTTTTTCGCTCTTTGGCGCCATTGCACATACCTCCTTTAAAATTCGATTAATTCGATTGGATATACTATCATCAAAAATTTTGCATAAAATAAGTGATGCGATATCCTGGTGTGAAAAGTACTGCCCAAGCTGATTTCCCGAATTATATCTCACTTCAAGATTTTTAAAACAATTTCTAAAGTGCGGTTGTTGAAACACCGATATAAGAAGTGGGTAACTACACCCTGAAGTTACTGGCAGAACGAGAGGTTATAGAGGTCGGCTATGAATGTAGCGGGCAAAGGATTCTGAGAAAGAAACAGTACCAATGGCGATTCAAGGCATTGATTCTTCATCAGTTACGCCAAACCAGCCACCCTGCGCTCCATGCGATGGCAGCGATGCCGAAAAAGCTGCTGTCGAGAGTGGAGGAGCCGAAGCTCTTTCCGATGAGGAACGCCGGGAGGTCCGTGAGCTCCAGACGCGTGACCGGGAGGTACGCGCGCATGAGGCAGCCCATGTGGCGGCAGGTGGGCAATATGTACGAGGCGGCGCCTCCTATGAATATCAGGTAGGCCCGGACGGCAAACAATATGCGGTGGGCGGTGAAGTGAGTATTGATACATCGCCGATAGCCGGTAATCCTCAGGCAACTATCCAGAAAATGCAGGTTGTACGCAAAGCGGCCCTTGCGCCGGCACAACCATCCGGCCAGGATCGAAGTGTGGCCGCACAGGCTACCCAAAATGAAGCCAAAGCCCGGCAGGAACTGGCGCAACAGCAGGGAAAGAAAGGTACCGGCCCCCACAACAACAACGATATACCGGAGAGCGTTTCCTCAACTCCGGATAATCCTGCCTCCGGCTATACCAACACCGGAACACAGAAATCAGGAGAAAGGGCATTCTCCCCGCCTCTCTTCGATTTGACCGTATAAAATCTTTAATTTTTTCCTGATAAATATTGCAATTCCATATACATTTTCACCTTGACATCCCCTCTTTTTCATGGCATTATTAAAAGACCAAACATGTCCTGCCCTTATGGGCTACCGCAGGACAAATCAGTGATCTTTTCAACCTGTATACCGGCACATTAGCTAAAAATGCACCGATTTATGACTGACCAAAAAATTGGAAAAGTGCTCATTGTCGATGATGAAGCGATCATGCGCGACATGCTGGAAATTGAACTTGAAGAACAGTACCATATAAATACTGCGAGCAATGCCAATCAGGCCCTCGAGATTCTGAAAAACGACACAATCGACCTCGTTATATCAGATATTAACATGCCCGGAATGAAAGGGTATGAACTCATTAAAATCGTTAAAGAAAATTATCCCCATACCAAGGTTGCATTAATCACCGGGTATAATGTCGACGACTATGTCCGAATGGCCAAAGAAAGTAATATATCCAATATAATATCCAAATCAACCCCCTTTAATTTTGATGAATTCAATTCGATTGTCTACGGTCTGGTGACTGAAAATATCTTCGGCCTCGATAAATATATGCTTCCCGACTATACAATACTCAAAGAATTTACTCTCCGGCAAACATCAGAGATCAACACGATAGAACAAGAAGTTATTGATTCCATTTCCGAATTCCACCGTCCTCAGCTCTTTGTTCAGATACTTTTGGAAGAAATTATCACCAATGCGGTCTATCATGCTCCGGTTAATAAAGATGGTAAGACAAAATATCAGAAACATTCGAATGTTGTTCTTGATAATAGTGAAAAGGTGAAAATAGCGTTGGGCAAGGATTCGGAAAAATACGGTGTATCGGTAATCGATACCAGCGGCCGTCTTTCCAAAGAACAGGTTCTATTCCGTCTCGACCGCCATATTCACGGAGAAGGTCTTCTCGATGAAAATGGACGGGGGCTTCATATGTCCCGGATGTACGCTGACAGATTGATAGTTAATATTAACAAGAATGTTTCTACCGAAGTTATTTTTATCAATTATCTTGATGAAAAATACAAGGGTTCAAAGCCTCTCATTATCAACGAAATTTAAACCTCTTCATTCTCATCCTTCTATTCTTCTTTCTATTGCAGCCAAGTAAGCGTTTACTTTTTTTGCCATTTAATTTTAAATTTTGGTTTTGGTATTCAATAATACTATATTAGTTAAGGGTTTAAATTGCGAGTTACAATAAGTATGATGTATATTGTAACGCTTAAATGAATTTAACCCCACAGGCGATCATGGGAATAATTATAGGGATACTTCTTATGGCCTGCATTACTCTTTATGCAGACACATCTGCGGTTTCGGACTCCGATGTATTCCCGGAAAGGGGGAGTTCGCAGAGCAGCGACAGTTTAACGACAGAATGGTCCGGTATGTCGGAGCCTGAAAAAAATCCCCGGTTTAATCCATTAATTTCGGGTGGTCTTTCGACCTTGATGCCCGGACTTGGACAAATATATACACGAAATTATATAAAGGGCTCGCTTTTCCTGACGACCGAGGTCATTTTAGGATTAGTGGCACGGGACCGATATCTTTTTTATAGCCGGAACAAAAAAGAAGATGTAAACGATTGGAAAGATTCGGTTTTCTCTGCACAGCAGAAGCTTTCTTCCGTGCAGGACTCCCTTAATTTTTACCGGCAAATAATCGACACCACGACCTTTTTCGACTCCGCATTCATTGAGGATTCACTCCGTTTCGAGGAACTCACTACCTTAAAAACAGAAATTGCCGGTACTGTTGTCTCATCGCAAATGCAGTATGAACTGGAACGCTATGACCGTCGTGAAGCAAAAACGATGTATCATCACATGCTCTTTGGTCTTGCCGGATGCACCTATTTCAATATCATGGATGCTGTACAAGGCTCACGATATTTTTATGATAATTCGCCTAAAAAGCCGGCTCTTGCCGGATGGCTTTCTGCGGTTCCCGGCCTGGGAATGGGTCAGATTTATAACGGAGCGCTTTCCAAGGCAGGAATGATTACCATGGTGCAGTTCACGCTGGGATTCATGTCGTATAATTATCACAGTCTCATGAGAGATTGTGAAGAAAAGATCCTTGAGATGAGTGATCCGAATAACCCGAAAAATGAATTCGAAGATACATTTCATCGTGATTGGGATTCGCGGAGAGATGAAGTTTTCAGGAAACGAAATACCTATCTCTGGTATTCCATACTTTTTTATTTCTATGGGATTTTTGATGCAGTTGTGGATGCACATTTGCATGATACGGAAGCCCGGATGCAATTGAAGCCCGATTTGTCAATATCATCGGAAGCGGTCGGGTTTAATCTCAGCTTGTCCTTTTGATAGTTATAACTTAATAAGAAAGGTTGTCATTATGGCTGTTACCCTGAAAGACATCGCTGAAAAAGCCGGAGTAACTGCAGCGACGGTATCAATGGTCATTAATAATAAGCCGAATATCTCCGAAAATACGCGAAAAAAGGTTCTGAAAATTGCACGAGAATTAAATTATTATCCCAATGTTATCGCCCGGGGTCTTGCTACACGCAAATCGAATGCGATCGGCGTGATTGTGCCCAATTTGGCGTCATCCTTTGTTGTCCGTATTCTCCAGGGCATAAAGAGTACTAACCGCGATATCGACTATACGGTCCAGCTTTTCGATACTATCGGACAAAAGGAAAGCGAATCGCAACTCTTTCAACGACTTGCCCGGGAACGGAGAATTGACGGGATCATTCTTATCAGTGCGCTGGTTCCCGAAGAAGAACTCCATGTTTTCAGAGATGAAAATGTGCCATGTATTCTGGTTGCCCGCGAGTGTGACATCCTGGATTCAGTTTTTGTGAATAACACCCAGGGAGCGCACAATGCCACATCATATCTTATCGAAAAAGGGCACAGTAATATCGCGTGTGTTACCTGTAACAAGCCCAATGTCCCTACCCAGGACCGTCTGAACGGCTACAAAGATGCCCTGAAGAAGCATGATATTGAATTCAAAGAAAACTATGTCTTCGAGGTTAACGACGACCTCGTGGGAGACGGTATGGAAATATTCGATCGTATTCGAACACAGGCGCCTGAAACAACCGCTGTTTTTGTGCCTGCCGGCGATATGACCGCAATAGGAATTATTAAAGAAGCTAAAAAACGGAATGTAATTGTACCCGATTCACTGGCTGTCGTCGGTTTTGATGATCTTCCGGCCGCCGAAGTCATTGAGCCGACTCTTACTACTGTTCGTCAACCCAAGCTCGAAATGGGTGATTATGCAATCAACATGATTGTCGACAAACTGGAAGGAAGAGAATCCGGTATAAAACATAAAGAGTTACACACAAAGTTTATTGTGCGGGAATCAGCCTGAGATGTTTTTTTCTTTTTCAAATGCAGTAAAATGACATTTCAGCGATAAAACCGCATCTATTCATTCTTCTTTAAATTATTGCTGAAAAAGATGTGGGATGCCGTCCAACTGGTAATGCTCAGAATTAACCATCCGAGCAGCGCAGACAGAAAATTTCTTACTCCGAAACCAGGAAGAATCCAGGCAACAAGCCCCAGCATTGCGGCGTTAATCACCAGGAGAAAAAAGCCCAACGTTACAAGTGTAACGGGCAATGTCAGTATGATGAGAATCGGGCGGATAATCGCATTGACGATACCGAGTAAAAATGCAGCAATAAGCAGTGTTAAAACATTGTTAACATATATCCCCGGCACAACGTATGCCGCCACCCCAAGGCTCAAAGCACTTATTGCAAGACGAGTAAAAAATTCTTTCATTAAATTCTCCTTGATTGTAATCCGTATGATTCACTCTTAGTCGACTCCCGCAGTCTCCTTAAATCCCTCCCCCAATGTCCACACAACGGTGGTATCATCGATAATATCTACCCGAACTCCCTTAGGGGTGTGTCTCCACTGGAAAATAAAATCGGTATTATAGTATCCTTCGGAAGTAGAATAATAATCGATATGTTTTTCGAAAAATCGTATTCCGCCTGGATATTTTCCCAACTCAAATGTCCGGTGCGGTATTTTTTTGAACCCCCGGTCTCGCTCCTTAATGAAATATGTTTTCCCCTTATATGAGTGCGTATCAGCAAGGGAATATGTCCAATAGTGATGTATCCGGCCGGGGGGCGTTGTTATCCATTCGATATTTTTCACAAAATATAAGGTCCCCATACCAGCTAATAAGATGATAAATACCAGTTTCCGCTTAATATAACTGAAAAGCCAGAAAAATTCCGCCGCCATGAAAAGAACAAAAAAGATAACCACACGATCGAGAAAATCATTCATAAATGATATCCAGAATAGATCGGAGAAAAAGAGAGCAGTAAGGATTAAAAAATAAATTAGATAGCGAATTTTTCTTCTCGGCACAAAGCGGAACGAAAGATAGCTTAAGGGGATTAACGCAAAGGGGGCAAACCAACATGCCAACGACAGTAAGAAATTCATTTGTTGCTCAATCCGGAAAAATACATACTAGGTTCATTCACAAAATAGAATTTGGCGCAGGGTGCTATCCAGAGAGAAATTGAAAAGAGGTTCGAATTCATGGTTCAGGAAAATGCTTGGTACTTTTAAAGGAAAATTCATTATATCCTTACTTCCGTCTTAAAAATCACCGCAAAATTCTTATCATTCCCATTCACCAATAGTATTTTTATTTCATTGGTTTAAAGGAGGAAAAATAATGGTTACCAACCACACTGGAGGTACGATGACCCGCATAATGATCGTTTGTCTTTGCGCCGCACTTCTACCAGGGCTGATTCATGCTCAAAATAGCCAAAAAATCATACAGGATGTAGTATCCTTAGTTGACAACGGAGCGGTAATTCTTTGCGATGAAGACGGTACCCCCGTTCTTTCGCATAATGCGAATACACTTTTTGTTCCGGCATCGATTATCAAGATCCTGACAGCCTATGTTGCTCTGGAAAAGCTGGGAAAAGACTATCGATTTAAAACCGAGTTTTATAAAGACAACAACAATAATTGCATTATTAAAGGATTTGGTGACCCTTATCTCGTATCCGAAGAAATCACCCTGATTGCAAAGGAACTGAAACAAAAAGGTATACAGGACATCAACAGGCTTCTTCTGGACCATTCCGCTTTCGAACCTGTTATCACAATTCCCGGGGTTTCAAAGACCTCAAATCCCTATGATGCACTCAATGGCGCTTTAGTAACTAATTTCAATACGATAAATGTGAGAAAAGACCGCAACGGCCGACTTTTATCTGCCGAAGAACAGACCCCCTTAACGCCCCTCGCCAGAAGCAGAGCAGCGATAATCGGAGCCGGAACAAAGGAACGAATTAATTTAAGTGTAAATAAGCAGGATTGTCTCCAATATGCCGGCGAACTTTTTGCTGCAATATTCAATAAAGAAAGCATTTCAATAGCCACTACGGCAATATCCAAAACAGATAGACAGGCAACCTGGAATAAATATTATACCCATTATAACTCCCGGGAACTGCCCGATATCCTCAAAGGTTTACTTAAATACTCAAACAATTTTATCGCCAACCAGATTTTTCTTACTATAGGAGCTGAAGAAAAAGGGTATCCTGCAACCTTTGCAAATGCAAAAATTGTTTTTGAAAATTTTGTCAGGACAAACCTGAATATAGACCAATCCGATATGGTTGTAGTTGAGGGCTCGGGTATTTCACGGAAAAATAAGACTACCGGCCTGATTATGATAAATATTCTCGAGCAATTCAAAGAATACGCCTCCCTTCTCCCCTCAAAAAAAGGCGCCCTGGTAAAATCCGGCACTCTTTCCGGTGTATATAATTATGCCGGATACATTAAAACGTCCCAGGGACTTCGGCCTTTCGTTATCATGCTCAACCAGAAAAGAAATACACGGGATACTATATTGCAACTACTGGCAAAAATCCAATAAGCGATATCAAGTCTTACTGCTCTTCCGCTTTTTGAGCCATTCAACTGTATCTTTGATAAGCAGAAATACTCTATTACAGTTATCTTGCAAAAATTATAAAGACAGAAAAGAGCAAAAAAACTGTTTCATGTTTGCCCATCGATGAACCTCACGATATAATTATATATTACCAATATTTATTCCTGTTCACACCAACCCCGGATAATTAACAATGACAGCTATTCGTGATGAGTATAACTCTCATAAAGATGCGCGCGAAACCCTGGGAATTATTATTGACAAGTTGGGCATACTTATTATCACATTCGGTACTGTTGCCACAGCTGTGTCCGTGTCCAGAATTACTTCACAGGGGTGGCATATCGACATTCTTTCCGATCTCCTCGTTTTTATTGCGGTGATAGTGGTTGTTTTTTTGCGAAAAAAGATGCCCATATCCCTGGTTATGGCTTTGCTTCTTTCGCTTGCCGGACTGGGTGCTGTTTCCAGTTTTATCTCTCTGGGACTGGCAACGGTCAGCTGGGTAATTCTCAGCATGTGCTGTGTGATCGCCGGAGCATCATTCGGCATATTGACCGGTATTTTTACTCTAATTGCCAGTGTCATTTCCATTGGTATTATCGGTGTTTTAGAATACTACGACCTGGTTCCCGGCGCCTTCCTGGAAAGCAATTATTTGCACGAACCGCAAACCTGGTTAACACAACTTTTGGGTTATGCCTTTCATACATCGGTTATGCTTGCGGGGGTTGGAAGTATACAGAGGCGATTATCGGATTCATTGCACAAAGTAACCAGGCAATCCGCTGCACTTAAAGAAAGTGAGGAAGAATACCGTCTTTTAGCAGAAAACATGCCGGATGTGCTTTTTATTCAGGATATGAATTTCAATATAACCTATACGAGTCCTTCTGTGGAAAAAGTGTTTGGTTATTCAGTTGAAGAGATCCTTTCTATTCATGCCACTCGCCTGCTGACCCCCGAATCGTTTGCCAAAGCAACAGAGAGCTTCAAACGGTATACCCATCTTGCACAGGATCAGGATATCGAAATACCCCTTCAGCGGTGCGAATATGTGCGCAAAGACGGGTCACGATTCTGGGGAGAGTTGAGAGTCATGTTTTTACGAGACGAAAAGGGGAATCTACGAGGCTCACAGGGAACCCTTCGTGATATTACTCATCGAGTTAGAGCCGAAGAAGAACGAAAGGAACTGGAACAGAAGCTTTTGCAGTCGGAAAAAATGCAGGCGATCGGTCAGCTTGCCGGAGGCGTAGCGCACGATTTCAACAACCAGCTTGTAGGCATAATGGCCAATGCCGAAATGCTTCGTCAGGATTATAAAAAGGATCCTGAAATTGTATCCTATGCTGATTCAATTCTCAAGCCTTCCCGCCGGGCGGCTGCTTTAACCGAAAAGCTCCTTGCTTTTGCACGGAGAGGAAATTACGAAAGAAATCCAACTGATATTCATGCGATTATCTCTGAGGTAATTGCCATACTCGAGCGCAGTATAGATAAAACTATCGGCATAAAGTTTACTACCAATGCCGTAAATTCAGTTATTGCGGGTGATTCCGGTCAGATTCAAAATGCACTTCTCAATCTTGGTTTGAACGCCCGTGATGCAATGCCGGAAGGAGGTGTGATAACCTTTTCCACTCGATCGCCCATGAAAACAGTCCGTTTGAAAAATCGAACGGTACAACGGGAATACATAGAGATTTCAGTCGGCGACACGGGAACAGGAATCGATCCATCGCTGCAAAAAAGAATTTTCGAACCATTCTTCACAACCAAAAAACCCGGCCGCGGCACCGGAATGGGACTTGCCGCAGTATACGGTACAATAAAAAGTCATAACGGCACTATCGATGTTGCCAGCGAAAAAGGTAAAGGAACCATCTTTACAATCGCATTCCCCTCAGCATCACGGACGCAGGACAGCAATGAAGAAAATGAAGTGCCCTTTCCGGTTGGCGCGCGAGGTCGGATCCTTGTCGTCGATGATGAAGAGTCGGTTAAAGAGGCATTCGTGGATATGCTTGGAGGATTTGGTTACACAGCTGAAGGATTCACTAATGCCAAAGATGCAATTATTCACTATCAAACCTCATGGAAAAAAATCGATCTTGTGGTCCTTGACCTGATACTCCCGGTAATGAGTGGAAAAGAGGCATTCGAAAAGTTTGTTCAAATTAACGATAATACCAAAGTACTCTTTGTTTCAGGATACAGCGAAGACGGGGTTCTAACCGATTTACTAAAGAATAAATCGACCGGTTTTCTAAAAAAACCGTTTAAAGCCGCAGAATTGTCAAAGAAAGTTTCTGACCTGATAAACCCTCCCGATTAGCAGATGCCTGTTCTGTGTCTGGCATTACCGCTGCCTGGCGACTCTATGCCGCTCTACTACAAAACAGTCGACGCGCATTTTTGCATGTCAATTCGGCAACATCCTGTCCAGTCATATCCCGGATTCCGGCGATAGCACTGCATATATCTCCGAGCACCGATGGGTGATTTAATTCGGCCTTCTGTTCCGGAAGAACCGTATACTGGGTATCGCTTTCAATGCATAACCGGTCGCATGAAACTGAACCAATCGCTTTTCGAGGCTCATCGGCACGAGCGGGACAGATCCAATTAGTAAAGGATATATAAAAACCGGCCTTTTCCATTTTGTCTATCAGCTCCGGGGGGCCGGCATAGGCTCTGATCAATCCCCCGGCAGGAAGGGGACCGATTTTGTTAAGAATCTCGACAAGTTTTTCCCAGGCATACTGACAAAATACGGTAACCGGCCGCATGAGCTGTTGGGCCATCTGAAGCTGACTGGTGAAGATACGCTCCTGCTCTTTATGTGTTGATGATGCCAGGGAATAATCGAGGCCGATTTCACCGATACCCGCCGAAGGAAATCTGATAAGATAATTAATCAGTTTCTCAGACCAGATTTCATTACGAATATCGATTTTCCTCGGATGAAGACCGAAACTTGGATAGATGGAGGTGATATTTTCTGCAAGCCAGGCCACACCCTCCCAGTCCTGTTCTCCCATTCCGCAACACATAAATTCTTCAATGCCGGTACTCCGCGCCCGGCCAAGTACCTCGACGATATTATTTTTAAATTGCGGATGTTGAAGATGACAGTGGGCATCGAAAAGTGACGACATGCAATCAAAATATTATAACTGTGCATTGCCGGACAAGAGGAGGAAAGATTTAACATTGCCGAATAACTGATTATCGGCCAAAATATTAAATCTCTTATCCGCTGTTCTTACCCTTCTACCTTCAACTTTCGACCTCTATTAGCTATCCAATCCTTGCAATTAACCGGATTTTTCCGTACAATTAAGAGAGGGCATTTGACCATTCACGGAGCAAGGTGGTTCTATGAAAAGAAATCGATGGTACGACCAGTATACCCGACTAGGAGCTTATCTTGACAGTTTCAAGACCATGGAGCCGAAATACCGGAATCCATTGGTTAGAGATGTTATCGATACTATTCGGAAAAGCAATCCGGAACTCCTCGATGAGGAAAACGCATTCAATTTCCCTCTCGACATTAATCGCCGTCGATGGTATGACCGAGACCCAATGCTTTGGTTGATGTTTAACAGTCTTAAAAACGCAGAAAAGGGTCTGCGGGAAAAAATTACAAAATTTCTTGGGGAGAATATTGATGTAATTAATGCAAGAAAAAGATGCGATTATGCATAATTTCCAATCTGCTCATCCTTTCACGCCCCATACTCCACCCTGCAAACCATCATCAAAACCCAGGCGCCGTCCGCCGTTAATGCTCGAACCGAACTCTAAAGCACCGAAAAAGAGCTGACGGATAAAAGGTTTCCGTGAAAGATCGGGTATCAGCCACTCCACAAGCCAGACTGGTGATTCATTGATTTTGGATTGAGAAAGGAACTCACCATAAGCCCGCGCCTGCTCAGGGCCGCCGAAAACCCATAATGCCAACTCACTCTTATCAAAACGGTCCGCGGGTATCCGAAAGCTTTTTGTTTCGGGCACAATCAGTACACGCCGTTGATGAGGAGCCTTCCGGGCATCTTCCTGTGCCTGGCTGACGATAGTCTCAAATATGGAGCTGTCAAGGATATCTCCGAAATATATCTCCCCAAAACCGGAATGGTCCCGTTCCGTTCCTTGGACAGCTTCGAGCATGTTATGCAGGTGCATTACCTTACGAGTAAGTCTTATATCAAGAAGCGGTGAGTTCCGAACATAATAGGTCGGCCCTGTTTCTGTATGCACAACAGCCTCTCTGACAAAAGCTCCCATGGTACAGAGCTTGCTTTTTCCGCCTGCATTGATCCGCGCCGCCGCCAGTTCTGCAAAAGAGAGCGGTCCATCAGCACCTTCAAGTCGCAATGCCTCAAGAACACCGTCAAAGGGTGCCCGAATTCCTAAAAGCTGCCCGGTTCCATTAAGCGGTAATTCAATTCTCATTTTTAGTCCTTCCCGATTTGATCGCACATAAATAATCTCCTCTAAATAATTTTGCTGCAGGGGAAAGATCAAATTTAATGGGAAATAAGTCACGGGAGAAAGGTGCTCTTTGGGGATAAACAAGCAAAGCTATGAATGCCGAAAGGATGAACGCTTTTACATTTTCAGGGGAATATTTCTATTCTGCCGGATCTACAAGCCTTCCCATAAAAAGGATCACCCCCGTTTGCCGGTCACGAATGAGATAGATAAACGGCCTGTCGGCAACAAAGCTCGGCATATCACCTACCGATGAGCGAGAGATAACTACCGCAGTGGCCGCCGCCGCCTCGGTGCCGCTCTCATCAACGGCAATAAAGGCTTTATGGATAACATCCGACACACACAGGCCTTTCGTACCGTCAATACCCGAAAAATCGGCTTTAGATGCGTCAAATGCATCAGTCATTCCAAGCGATTTCAACGCTTCGACCAGAGAAAGTGAAGCGGTTGTAACGGTGTATTTGGGCAGACGCACGGGCGGAAGCTTAGTTGAATCCAGCAGCTGAAGGATTTCGTCAATCGTGTCTGCAGTGCAGGAATTTTCAAACTCATCGAATTCTCCGCTGTCGGGCAACAGGACTGTCATACACAGCCGATTGCCTCTGTACGGAAAATCCACAGCCCGGACATGCCCCCTTTGCGCATAGGCCATGGTTACTTTTTCGCCGGATTCACCAAGCTGCATCAGGGGAACGGTGATCGTACTGTTATCCAGGCGGGTAAAAGATTCATCACCGGTCAGTGCAGGATCGAACTGATAACGCCAATCGGCAAGGAAATGGATCGCATTGGTCAAAACAAGCCTCGTATCACTTCTGATGGCGCCCTGCGGAATAAGGTCTTCGATCCGCTGGTTTGTCTGCTCTTCCACCCAGGTATTGATTACAATCCTGCTCGAATCGGGCTCGGAAATAAAATCGAGAAGGTTAACCCCTGCGCCGTAATACCGGGAAAGCAGATTAAGATATTCGGGTAATAAATTCCATCCTGTTTGCGCCCAGATGCTGTTAACGATACAAAGCGTTACACCCTGTTGTGCCTGTGCATACTCCTCAAGTGACAAATCGAGACCGTTGAGTGCACCGTGCAGGTCATCGCCGGACAGGGTTACAAAGAGTGCTTCCCGGATCTGACGTTCTGTTTCGCCCTCTGCACCAGCCTCGGCCATCCCGAGGGCTGCAATAATGCTATAGGGTGAAAAGAAAGTATTACCCTCTTTTTCGGCAAGATATTTGTACATCGCAAGGGCAAATCTGTTAATCGAAGAAGCCTGTTGTGTGATAATATTTTGTTCTGGAGCAGCCTCTCGCCTGGATGTTCCCTGTGCCATGGCAAAAGGCATATCCGATGTTTGACCGGTGTCGGTGGTAAGGGGAGAATCCCCTTCGGAACAACCGGCCATCATTATAAAAAGAATAGCCCAAACAAACAATGTCATTTTTTGCATTATGTCCCCGATTTTTTAAAAAGATACAATATTATTTCACCACTACTGCTCGTATAACTCTGGAAAAGTTCATTCCGCTCATTCGGAAAACCGCCGCTTTGCTTGACAATACTCGTTCATTCAGGGAAATTTCATGCCGGCCGGCGTTCATATATCTGCGTGAGATCAAGGGGATGGTTTTGCCGTTAAGCAGAAACGCCTCAATCGAAATCACCTGCGCCTTATCGATACTGAATTCCAGGGTCCCGGAGGTTGTTCCAAAGGATAATTCTTCAAGGCTTTTCCCCTTTCCAAGGCCGGTTCCCGACAGGGCCGGCAGAGCAGTATCTACAGAAAAATCGACCGATACTTTGGTGCTGTCATGATTCAATATCCATGCGGTAGCCGTGAAGGTGCCGGCCTGATCGGGGGCGTTGAAAGCGGGAAAATGAAAAACCAGACTATCGCCGGGGTCCAGTGTCCGGGTTACAACATAGGCAGGACAGAACATAGTCCCCGGATACTCGTATACAATATCGCCCTGACCATGCTCAACGAGAAGACCATACTGGCAGCCCCCCATCTCATAGGTAACGGTACGTTGAGAATTATTTTTCACCTTGTACATCACCCGCACTTCATTACCGGGAGTATATACTGCCTTATCGGTAGCGGCAGTGAAATGTACGTTTCGAAGAATATTGGTTGCGGAATTGGCATAGGCTTCTGTCAAAGAAAAATTGATTATGGAAACCGAAAAATTATCCAGGGTTGTTGTCTTGGTTTCCGGTGCATACCCCGATTTGCGGGCTGTTACCCTGACCGCCTGGTCCGATTCGGTAATCGGGATACTGTCGATTTTGTAATTACCGTCGCTGTCGGTGACAGCACGGTAATAACCATCCGGGGCAATTATATTCTGCGAATAATCATCCATCAAAACAGGCCCCGGAACCGGATATATTAAAGACGTATCCAATACTACCGTCACCGTGCAGCCTGAAACCGGCCTGATTATGCACGGAGCAAGAATATCTGGATTTGAGGGACACTCGGCGGCAGTCACATTACCCGAGATACTTCCATACGCTCCTTCCGGCGCAAGAATGATAGTGATATCTTCGTCTTTTTTAAGATACAGATCTTCGTTTTTCGAATGATAACCGTCGGCCACAACTGTTAACCGATAATTCCCCGGCGTCCTTTTTCCAAATGAGAATTCACCGGCAGCATCGGTTTTCGCCGAATCAACAATCATATAGTAGGGATAGGGCGCCGGATACAATTGATCGTTTCCGCTATTATCCATCGGATAAGCGATATCGACACTTTTTTTGAGATACACCTGTGCCCCGGCAACCGGCATGCTCATGCGTCTCCAACCAATCACCGCAGGATCATCCATAACAGTACCTTCAAGCAAACAGGAGTCCTTTATCGGCAACACTATTTGAGCGGATATCCCAGCCGCTAAATATAGAATCAGAAGTGCTCCTCGGATATTCATTATTCCCTCCTTATAATTTTTGACGAATGATAATAAATTTTTCGCTTGAGGCACTACCAGTAAGAAGTTCGATGCTCAACACAAGCGATCCTGCTTGTATTCTGTCCTCGATCTCTCCGTCTCTATTCGTTGAAAAGGTGCCCGTACCCTCCAGAACCGCCATCGTTGCAAATGACATACCAGGTTAATCAGGGATTTTTCAGCGAAAAAGGCCAGGTATCGAAGCTCACCGTCCCACATCCAGGACCGGGGGTCTCATTTGTGAGACTTACACTAAATCAATAAATGGAATATTACCATTTCACGATATCGGCTAAGGCATCCCCGCAGGGCCTCTTCTTTGCAAGAACAAAATCTCCGAAGGCGCCATGATTGCCCAGCCACAGGTAATTTTCCTGAAGAACCGAATCGGGAATGGCGCCAGGCTTGTCTACATACTCCGCGAAAATATCATCGACCGCTGAGCCGGCACTGCTCTCCATGAACTCAACCCATTCAGAGCGGTAAAATGCTCTTCCATCACAGGCCGCGACAAAAGCACCGATAATCTCATCCAGCGACACCCCGGCAGGTCCCCGCCGGAGTCTTCGATCCAGAAGCATGGCAACCTGCGCACCTTTGACATACACAAGTTCGGTCCGACTATCCGGCCCCGTAAACAGCCAGATCCTGTTTGAAGGATCGGAAAGAGCGTAGTCTTGTACATCAGGAGAATCACTAAGATCTTTGAGGAGCACACTCTCCAGATATTCCCGGGAGCAATAATTATTTCTTTTTGTTATCAAAAATCCCAGATAATTGGTGATCCCTTCCTTAAACCATGGATCTTCCCAATCACCGACGCGCACCCCGATCCAGCTATGAAGAATTTCATGGGTCAGGACCATATTAAAAACGCCGAGAGTATCATCCGGGTCGGGGCGCATAACCGCAAAGGCATGATACCCTTCAATGCCACCGCCTTCAACAACACCTAACATCGCGGTAAGCGGGTGATTAAGAGGCATAAAGGAGCCGGTGATATCAGAAAGCAGGGTGGCGACGGTATTTTCAATCGAAACCACGAAAGAGGCTGTGAGGGAAATCTCCGATGAAAGAGAAACAATGCCGAATTCCTGTCCGCCCCAGGTCCCCCAAATTAGCTCTTCACCCCCCAAGGCAAAGGTGGAAAAGAGTAGTTCGTATGCATTGGAATATTCAACGTTATCGGGACCGTCTCCCCGGAGGTGAATTGCATTACCAAGAACATAATCGAGGGAAATATCACGCCTGTCCCGCCAGATATGAGCAAGCTCCCGGCTCGCCAGAGGAATCGCGAAAAGATAGTGTCCGGCACAATATCCCGTATTTTCACCAATGTATGGTGGCGGCATAAATGCCGAATCGATATAATTGAATGTTACCGTATACTCAACAGTAACGGGAGCATGGATATCTTCAAATGTGAGAATGCCGTTTTTCTTCGGCCCGATTTGCATACTATCAATAGTATGGCCGATTGTGTTTCCCGACGAATCGTAAACTATAATATTGTGAACATTATTTCCTGTTTCGTCGAGAAGTGGATTGTCGGCATACACCGGTGGAAGGGCGAAACAGAGAGAATCCTCCATCATTGCACGATCGGTAATTTCGATTACAATTCTCAATGAATCTTGTGGCATTGAAGGAATAAAAACGGTATAATTGAAAGTGCCCGCATATGTTTCCTTCTGGTCGGGCCCGGAAGGATTATGTGTACAGGTACAGATAAAAAGAGCAAGAAGCAAAAGCTTAACGGACAATATACGGTAAATCATTTTTCTTGTCGGCAATGAATGATTAAATGAACGAAAAATCATCACTATACAATTTTCTTTCAGAGGAATTGCTGTAATGGCAATTAAAATTAAAGCAAAGAAACATAAGGATATTCCGGTGTTGGAGATTACCGGAAAGATTTCTTCTGAGGATGCAATCAAAATATCCAAAAGACTCGAGAATATGGCCAAAAAACCGTTTCAGCAGCTTGTGATTGACCTCAGTTCAATCAATTACCTCGACAGCCACTGGCTGGGTGTATTTGTATACTCGTGGAGACTTTTTCAGGAAAATAACAAAGAACTGATTTTCTGCATTCCGCCGGGATTTGTCCTGGATCTTTTCACCAACTCCAACCTCGACAGGAGTTTCAAGATAATTCATTCGCTCGATTCAATCTAAAAATATAATGGATTGAGAAATGACTACAGCATTTACAGGCACTATTTGAGGATGTTAATAATTTTTGTCTGTGAAAATTCATTACCTGCAATTTTGACAATCAAAACACCTTCACCGAATCTGGCATTTTTGAAACTGAATTGATGAATGCCGGGAGGAAAAAACTTCTCACTTGATAATTGATTGACTTTCTGTCCGTTCACTATATAGACAGATATGGAAAGCTTATGTCCCTTTTCGAGATGCAGGTTCATTACCTGGTCTTTTTGATCAAACGTAATTTTGGGCGCCTTATTTTTTGGAGCAATATCCCACTTGCTGTCTGTAGCCTCAGAATTGATGCCTTCTGGCTCCAACTGAATTGAAAGTCTGGAATAATCGTATCCTCGCATTCCGGCCCAAACAGTAAGAGGACCTTTTCCGGAAGTCATCGGAATCGCAGGAAATTCAATCCCCTTTTCTTCAAAAGCCTCGAGGGTTATTTCTGCCGGCTGTAACAGGCAAGGATGCTCCTGCAAATACCAGCTCACGGTATCATTCCCTGCCACTGCCACCATATCGAATGGGCAATCTAACGAGAAATTAAAGGAGACCTTTCGAGGAGAAAGATTTTTCACAGCATAATTGACAGTAATTTTTTCACCCGGTTTATAGGACATCTTTGGAGTTGAAAGTGAAAATTGCACTCCATTTACCGTATCCTGCATGGTATGAGGAGCATGCAGGGAAACAATTTGATAATGATCGGGGTCGGCCTCAGAAATGATACTGGAAAGCAGGTACCTATCGGCAGCATTGTTTGAATCGGGTAAATTGCTGTTCCCCATTACGTAACCAATACCTCCGGTTGCCAGACAGAGAAGAATTACCAGCATGATCGGATATGTGCTATAATGGAGTTTCATTTGAACTATAAACAGGCTTGATATTAAATATTGACCGATTTACACTACTTTTTAATAATTTACTATATTTCCAGCATATTTGCATAATTTTCTGACTTTTTGTTATTAATTTGTTATTAATTTGATATCATTATTTTATTGTTCATTTTAAAAACACTGTCTTACAGGGCAGGGTCTTTACGAGAAAAGACAATACAAAGGAATAATTTGGGGGGAATTAAAAAAGGAAGCGGGAATAATCCCGCCTCCTGGATAGGGCATAGTTTTTTCCTGCTCAGACTTATCCAAGCAATTGGAGAACACTCTGCGGAACAAGATTTGCCTGTGCCAACATTGCGGTGCCGGACTGTGTCAAAATCTGATTCCGTGTGTACTGAGACGACTCATTAGCAAAATCGACGTCACGAATCTTCGATTCAGCCGACTGCTGGTTGGTATTGGATATGGTCAGGTTGTTTATACTGTGTTCAAGCCTGTTGATATATGCACCCATATTGGTCCTCATCCTGTTGACGCTGTCGATAGCATCATCGAGACCGGAAACAGCCTCTACTGATGATGCCTGACTGGTGAGTGACAGGCTGTCGACGCTGATACCTGCAGAAGTCAATGTATCGATTGTTATAGTTACACTGTCATTGCCATACGTGTTATTGGCGTCGACCCAGAGTGTAGAACCGTCGGTGGTTCCTGAAGAATAACCGAATCTGGTCGAAACGCTGGAAAGCAGATCCATGCCGTTATAGTTAGTGACACTTGCGATACGGTTGATTTCATCATCCAGGTGCTGAAATTCAGAATCGGTATACTGACGTTCTACGCTGGTCAGCGTGTCATTGGCAGTCTGGATAGCCAGTTCACGCATACGTTGAAGGATAGCCGAGATTTCATTTGCAGCACCTTCAGCAATGGTTATCGCAGCAATACCATCCTGTGCATTCCGCATTGCCTGGGCCGTACCACGGACCTGGGTACGCAGGTTTTCAGACACACCTAATCCGGCAGCGTCATCACTTGCTCTGTTAATTCTTAAACCGGTTGAAAGTCGTTCCAGGGATTTGGCCATTTCCCGGTTAACACTGGAAAGAGAACCCTGAGTGACCATTGAAGGGATATTATGATTGATACGCATGGTTAAACCTCCTTGTTTTTGAAATATTCTTTTGGCTTCCGTGCCATAGAGCTGCAGAAATACAGCTACCTTGAAAAATTAGAAAGAGAAGTAATTTTGTTCCCCAGGCGCCTCCTTTCGGTTTCCCGGATTCATAGATTCGATTTATTAAAGATATCGGAAAATTAAATTCGGCACTTTAGCACTTTGTGAGATTAAGCTTTGTTGAACTGAGTTGGCCACAGGCTCCGCTGATATCCTGTCCTCTACTTTTGCGGATTGTAACAAAAAGCCCACGGGAAAGGAGTTTTTGAGCTAATTCATTGATTTTTCTATCGGTTGGGGCGGATAGAAAACGGGATGAACATGCATTAACAGGAATAAGATTAATTTTGCAGGTAACATTTTTCAATAATTCGGCTAATGCATTAACCGCTTCATTGCTGTCATTTTCTCCTTCAACAACAACATACTCGAATGTTACCCGCCGCCCGGTTCTATCAAAATATTTTTGGGCAGCTTTTATTACCGATTCAAGGGGATAGGTTGTGTTGACAGGCATAATTCTGCTTCTTTTTTCATTATTATAGCTGTTAAGCGAAATTGCCAGCCCCAGATTCAAACCCTCTTTCAGCAGTTTTTCTATTGAAGGTACCACTCCGGCAGTGGAAACCGTAATTTTCCGTCCTCCAAGACCAAACCCATTTTCATTCATTATAATCTCAACCGCCGACCGGAAATTGGCATAATTGGAGAGCGCCTCCCCCATACCCATGAATACGATATTGGTTATTGATTTATCGCCTTGTGAATCCAGATAATCGTTAGTTCCAATTATCTGGCCCAGAATTTCTCCCTGACTTAAATTGCGAATAAATCCCATTGTCCCTGTTTCGCAGAATGTACATCCTAAGCCGCATCCAAGCTGAGAAGAAACGCATATAGTTCTTCGATTCTTATCATAGAGTAGGACGCTTTCAATAACCGCACCGTCGGAAAGAGTAAATCCAAACTTGACTGCATCCTTGTACCTGGAGACCACACGATTAGAAACCGGTAATTTAGAAAGGGAAAACCTTTGATCAAGAAGCCTTCTGCTCTTTTTTGCGACATTGGTCATGTCATCAAAGCACGCAATTCTTTTCTGATATACCCATTTCACCACCTGCTTCCACCGAAACGCCGGTTCTCCCATGGAAGCAAATGCTTCCTGTACTTCGGATAATGTAAGGTTCGTGAATGATGGCCGTTGGTTTTTCATATCTTTTCTCACTATACACCCCAGGTCTCTCTGCTAATCTGAAGCATCAGATCAATCCTGCAGTCATAGGTATGCAATCTCAACACTTTTTCCTGTCCTGCTGCAGCAATTTTTTCCCGTTCATCATCGTGTTCAAGATAATAATCGATCAGTTCTTTGCACTGTTCCAGCGAGTTGAATTCCACAATTTCCTGCTCGGGACCGTCGGTGGTAAAGAAGCGTTCATTCAGTTCGCGTTTTTCGGTCAGCAAAAAGGCCCCGCTTGCCTTACAGTCGAACATCCTGTTTGTAAATGAGGTTCTTATCTGGATCCGGTTAATGTTCAGGTTTATTTTTGTGGAGCGGTAATATCTGCACAGGTTATCGTAATAACAGGCATCAGTTGAAACGGGTGACTGAGTAAGAAACCTGCTCCAGTATGCATCACCATAGCAGGTAAAGCGATTTTTGTAGTGGTTTGATATGGCGATGATAAAATCCCGGCGGTAAAAATATCCAACGATCCACAAAATGACAAAAAGAAATTTTTCCTGTTCAAGGTTTGTGATGTCCTGCCACTGTTTTTTATTATCAAGGAGGTACTTTCGCAAATCGAGACGGGGGTTTTTATAATATACCTGTTTCAGGCGGCCAATCAGAGGCGCCGCCTTTTCCATTTCTCTCCCGATATCGCCGCCCACAAGTGTATCGAGGAACTCCAGACTCGAATTCCCTACAAAGGCGATATCCTGCGTGTAATCGACGGCCCCCTGAGAATTAAAGAGAGAAGGGTCAACTCCCAGCGGAAGGAAATGGGCATGGTAGCCGGTGGCATTCATTCTGGGAACGAAAGATGCTTCGGTGACGAAATCGAGCCGGTTATGCATATTCGGCTGCCGGACTCCATGGTAGTGCGTTTTATAAAAAGGATCATCGACATCCCAATTGACCTGATAAGCGCCATCTGCGGCAAGCCGGTCACTCAACCTGCCATCAAAATCATATCCGGCGTTGTTGACAGAGAGCACAATGGCAGGAAGGTAGCTTTTGATCTGCTCATAGACAGTGTCAACAGCATCTTTCCCGATGCGTTCCGGTACAGAGAGTATAACCGGTTGAACATCTTTCCGCCGGCCAAGAGCGTTTTCAATTTCGCGGGCAAGAAACGTATGGGACTTGAAAAATATCAGATTCATGCCTATTCCCCCCATTTCCCACCCGGTCCCACCGTGCTTTTCAGGACCATTTCTTCAATGTGGGAGATCTTTTTTTCGATCCGGTTCCCGGAGATTTTAAATTTTGTTTTCATATTCTGAGGAGTAAAGAGTGCAACAGCGATTTCTTCGATCATAAAGCCGAGCGTACGCAATTCTTTCTTCAGAAAGAAAAAATTCGACTGGGGCAAATCCTCGAAGCCCCGCAACTCCTTTCTGAACGCCCGAACTATGTGCATTGACTCTTTATATTTACGGGGTTTCAGAAACCCTGTTTCGATCCGATATTTCAGTGCTTTAAGATACCGTTTGATTTCTGCAATGAAACGGATATCGGGATTAGCGACAAAAAGCCGGGACAGGTAATTGTCGAGTTCATTATACAGTTCGTCGGCAATGGTGGACCTGGCGTTATCGTTGTGTTTTCTTTCGAGCCGGTCGAGAGTTTCTTTACACTCCCCATACTCCCGGGCAATGGAAAGAAACCAGGTGTAGATTTCCCGATGGGCGGTTGGAATTCTTACCGATGCATTACGGACAAGCGTTTCAAATTCACACCTTACACGGGGCAGTGTTTCGGGAAGTTCCAGAGCCAGTTCAGCAGCCAGGCGATTGATTGTCTTTCTCAATTCCTTCTTATCGGTAAAATCACTACACATTCTGATCAGATCGAAAGGGACAGAAAATGATCCGCAGGCCCAGGCAAGTTCTTCTTCCAGCGCCTTCTCGAGAAGAAAACGAACTCCCTCAGCATGGGACGTATCGGCGCTTTCCCGCGAAAAGAAGACCCGTAATCCGGCAGAATCGTCTTCCCGGCATAACGCCATGTATCCCGGAAGCGGGACGGCTTGGTCCTTGCTTGACAGAGCGACTGTCTCGGGAGTCGTATCAAAATCCCATTCTACGATATCTGTCCGCTCCCACGTGGAGCAGTGTGGCGCCCAGAAAGGCGGACGTTTCATCAAACCGGGATAGGGAAGACAGGGTGTGGTCTTCGGAAGTCTGAACGTATCACGTATAACGCCTTTGGTATCCACGACTCTGACCCTGACCCAGCAATGATCCGGAAAGGATGAATAATTTATCCGTTCGACAGGGATGTCACACCCGAATTTATCTTTTGCACAAGAGCGCAATGCAGTTATAAAGGGTAAGGGACTGGGGCGTAACGAGTGCAGCAATTCATTCTCGATATCTCTCGAAAAAACGCCCGGTGGAAGATTCTTTCGTACGATCTTTGCAAACAGGGCAATACGCTCTTTCCAGTAAACCGGAAGAAGCCAGTCCCAATAATAAATCGGTACGGCGTTATACAAATGCAAAGGAATCGTAATGGTCGCCCCATCATTTTCGAGGTCGGGAGAAAAGGCATAGGATACCTCTACCGGCACGGTCCCGATAACAATCTCATCGGGATATTGATCGAGGCGTGCAGGAAGCTCTTCAGCAAGAAGCTCAGACTCATCGATGCATAGAAATTTATCGCTCCCCTCTTTGGCGATTGCTTTATTTAAATCGCGAAGTCCTGCCACGCCTTTGAGCCGTTCTTCGTAAAAATCGGCAAGAAGCGCATCACCGGCATAATAGGCTTTTGTCCGTAATTTTTCCTGAGCCCTGAGAATTTTCTCTTTCACATCATGATTGTTTCTGATAAAACGGTATTTGTTCCCGGCCTTTTCTTCCACCAGGGCCTGCTGAATAAAAATTTTCGATGCGTGTTCAGGTTTTTTTACGCTGTAATTGACCATGCGGTTGTGGACAATAGTCAACCCTTTCCAGGTCACCTGTTCCCTGGCCCGAATGATCCCGCTGCGATGATCGAAAAACGGATCCTTATAGGAATAGGTGCACCGTTTTGCAAAAAGCTCTTCAATCCATTGCGGCCTGATTACCGCTGCAGTTCGTCCGTACAAACGCCGGGTTTCGACCAGTTCATGAAACAACACCCACTTCGGTTCTTTTCCAAAGAGCGTCGAACCGGGGAATATCATGATATCATGCTCTTTTGTACCCTGATACAGTTTATTTTCCTGACGGACCGCAACATTAGCCATAAGCCCGCAGAGTAAACTTTTATGAATATCTACATAGGAAGCCGGTGCCGAATTCATCTTGAAACCCCGCATGGAATGGAGAATGCGAACTATCTGATCGTGTACATCAATCCATTCGCGTATTCGGGTATATGAAAGTCCCTTTCTTTTGCAGAACTCCATTAATTTCTTTTGCGCCGGTTTTCCTTTTACTGCTTTCTTATGACTGTTCCAGAGCGCAATAAGCGTCATAAAATCCGATTCAGGGTGAATGAAGCTCCGCTCGGTCGATGTTCGGCCATCAGAACCATCACCATCCTCAGTTCGTGGATCTACCACCGATAGCGCTGCCGCAATAATGCACATTTCCCTCAGTGCACTATGGTGTTGTGCATAAAGGAGCATTCGAGCGATTGGCGGATCAAGGGGGAATGCCGCCATTTTTCTTCCCAGTGAAGTGATTGTTCGCTCCCGGGTTATTGCCCCCAATTCCCGCAACTGGTAGTATCCGTCGGAGAGGGCTTTTCGGGATGGCCGCTGCAGGAAAGGGAAATTCTCAGCATCTCCTAAATGAAGAGAACTCATGGTGAGAATAACCGAAGCGAGATTGGCACGGCGTATCTCCGGTGTGGTGTATTTTGGACGGGTATCATAATCATGAAAAGAATAGAGCCTGATACACTCACCATCCCGTACCCTCCCACATCGTCCGGTACGCTGATCGGCAGAGGCTTTTGATACCCGTTCTACCGGCATCCGGCTTGCACCTGCGTGGGGTTCATAACGGAGTTTCCGGGCGAGTCCGGTATCGACAACGAAACGGATTCCGGGAACGGTCAGTGATGTCTCCGCAATATTGGTCGCCACGACTATTTTCCTCTTTCCCAGAGGCTGGAATATTTTCTTCTGCCGCGCAAGACTCAACCGACTGTACAGGGGCAACACAGCAGCATTATCGTCCGCCGCAGGACCTTTCAATCCCGAAATCGTCTCGAGGATGTCCCGCGCCGTGGGAAGAAAGGCAAGTATATCACCGTCCTCTTTTCTGTCGATTATCTCGCGTATTGCCGAAACAACCACATCGGCATACGTCCGCATCCCTTCGCCATCCCACATTTCAATTGCCGGTTTATAGGTAATCGACACCGGATAAAGTCTTCCCGAAACGGTTATTATCGGCGCATGGTTGAAGGCACGGGAAAAGAGTTGTGTATCCATTGTCGCCGATGATATTATCACCTGCAGATCATCTCGCCGTTGAAGCAACATCCGGAGATATCCAAGAATAAAATCGATGTTGCAGCTCCGCTCATGAGCTTCATCAATGATGAGAGTATCATACTGCTTTAAATCGGGACTTTCGGCAATTTCGGCCAGAAGCATACCATCGGTCATGAATTGTATAGCAGTGTTCTTACTTACCTGCTCATGAAAGCGTACTTTATAACCGACCGTTTCTCCTACCGGGGTATTCAGGCATGATGCTACATGACGAGCGATAGAGAGGGCAGCGATACGACGGGGCTGAGTGATACCGATTTTCCCGCTCCGACCCCGTCCGGCTTCTCTGCACATGAGGGGAAGCTGGGTTGTTTTGCCTGAACCGGTCTCACCGGCGACAATAATAACCCGATTCTTTGCGAGAGCATCGAGTATTTCATCCCGCTTTTCATATATGGGAAGCCGGACGGAATTATTTACGAAGGGCTGTTCCGGCTTATGTGAAAGCGCTTTGCGCCTGATAGTAGTTGAGTTATTCTGCGGCATATGCAAAAATTCAAAAAACAAATCCACCGTCTATGTGTGCAAATACTCCTTCATTGTGGCTGGAAAAATCATACTCCACCACGGCGCTGACATGAAATATGCCGAAGGGAGAAAATTTCCAGACAAGACCGAGCCGGTTGGATGAGACGGTCTGGGACCCCAAAAATTCTTTTCTTTCAGAATCCGGTTGAGACGGATATAGAGTCGTATCATTAAATGTATACGATGAATCCTGAAAAATATGCTTGATTGATCCGCCTCGTGCGCTACTGTTTTTTCTTCTGTTACGAAACCGGATTCCTACAGTATTCAGCGGTGATATCTCCGATTCAATCTGCACAACCAGTGCCGCCGAATTTGGCCCCAGAGGCGAACCCAGACTTTGGCCGAAATGAGTATATCGATGACTTCCGCCATAAAAATGAGTGTATACCCAGGGTTCGATTCGTGAGTATTCCACCGTAGCGGTAATATCCTTTTGAAAGAGGACTGTAAACATTTGCGCTCCGGCGGTAAGCCCCCATTTATTGCCGAAATCATCACTGAAAAGGGTCCAGGGTGCTGAAATATCATCAATAAAAAATTCTCCGTACCATCTGAAATTTCGAGGATAGTTCAGACAAAGATCGAATGACATAGTTGCATTGTCCCGGTCGCCGTTATAATGTTCGGCAAATGCATAGGGGATAAAGGGGATCATATACACCCATTCAAAACCCCGTTCCTCGCCATAATAATTGAGCTGCAACGAATCGTTCTCTTCATCGGTCGTGCTCCCGTTAATGACTGTTTCGTTAATACCTGCAATCAGCCGGTTTCGGAAAAGGGGTATCTGAAGACGGTGGGTATAAAAATATTTGCGCTTATCTTTCTGACTTTTCAGCAGGCCGAAAGTATGGAAATAATCGGCTTTCCATAAATCCAGACGGGCCCGAAGATAGGTAAGAGGCGGAGTATATCCCGAAAAGGTAAGAGGATAGAAAATCGCCGGTCCCTGGCGGATATAATCGACCGCGGTCTGGACTTCTATCCGGTCCCATCGGTAACCGATCCCTCCCCGGAGAATATCCGAGGCCCGCGTTTTGCTTTTCCTTGTGTCCCGTCCGAAAAGATTATAGGGAATACCATTGTAGGGTTGATAGCTTGACTTCCTGTAAAGAGTGTCAGATGAGTAGACTGTCCAGACATCGACACCGGAAAAGAAAGAGAGTTTGCCGATTGAGCCGGTAAAGGACGGATTAATAATACCTTTGAGAACCGCGGCCCCTTTCCCGTCACTGTAACGGGGTTGTATATCCCCGGTAAGCGATAGATGAATGAGTGTCGCAGTCTCCTTTTCTTCATTCTTCCAGCGATAAATTCCGCTTTGCAGGCCAAATCGCTGTTTCACCCGCTTAAGCCTGAAAGACTCCCGGGGCGACAACGTTCCTGCGGAGTCGAGCGAGTCGATTGACGACAAAAAACTAAAGAGGTCGGCCGTATGTATGGGCCGGCAAAACCAGGATGCCGGCAAGGAGACGTCATATCGCGATGAAAGCCGGAGAAGAAAAGCATCCAGCTCCGAATTTAACCGGATATTGGGAGCATAGCCGTCATATGCACAAATAACAGGAATATAACAGGCAATCAGTAATAGAAATATTCTTTTCATGAAGTAATATCTGCCTTTTTTTCACTCTTCACCATTCCCTTCCCGGATATATCGAAGGCGAACCTGCTCAATTTTCTTCAGGTGCTCCTTGACATAAATTATTTGGCGCGATGTGTCGGGAATTGCAAGACTCAGTGCCCTTCTGGACAAAGAAAGTACCCTTCTGCGTCTCTTATGGTGATCGTAATAATAGATAAGATATTCGTACCCGAGTACAAGATCCGACCAGTTGACCGGTGACCGTTTTTCGGAAAGCTCTATCAGTTTTTCGGCTGCCCGGTTCAGATCTATCCATTCTTTGCGGTTATATGCAATATTCGCCTTAATCCGAAGGAATATTGTGTTGTTTGGCATCCTTTTCAATATAGCATCAACCATTCGTTCGGCCTGCTTAAACTTTCCTCTTTCAATCAATATCCAGCAGAGCGAATTTTTTGCAGCAAGATCGTAAGGTGGTGGCGCTTTCGTTGCCAGTTCAATCTCATTGATCCCCTCCGTCGCTTTGCCGGTCCCCACGAAAGGAAGCCACTTGAAACTCTGGCTGAGATAATATTTAAAAATACCGGTTCCAAGATAAGCGGCATAAAAGGAAGAATCCAGCTCGATTATAGTTTCAAATATCCTGGTTGAAGTAACCGCTTCCCTGGCAGCGATAAGCCATTTCCCGTTTTTACCCCAGATAACGCTTTTTCCACCCTTTGCACTTCCGATATAAAAAAGACACCACAGAGAGTCCTTCCCCTGTTTATCCTCGAGCATTTTGAAAAGCACACTTTGGATACTGTCGCAGAGACTGATAAAGAAATTTTCTTCCAGAGCATAGGATTCATAATCGAGGATGCGGGTCTGATGATTGGCCAGGCGGAGATAGAGTGCATCGATTCTGGAAGAATCCTTCTGTACAATCGCCCGAAGCAACGAATCCGCTTCTTTGTAATTCTGGGAAGTGATCTTATCTATCGCCGCTTCAAGACGTTCATCATCCCCGGGCTCGTAAGCCCATAGATTAATCAGGCAAATAAAAACAAGGGAGTATACAAGTGCAGTCTTCATTTCAACCCAGAGATCTACCCGGCCCGTTTCCGGGCCTCACCAGCGATATTTTCAGCAGTAATATATATTGAAATATAATTAAACGGACCGTTTTCATTTCTACTATTCTCTCATTCTCAGGTAATTACTGCTTTCCACCGATCATTGTTGTCCTGCAGAAAAATTAACTGGTTTTCCGATACTGGTTTGTTTCACGATTAAACATCATTGGAGGAAACTATGAATGATCAGACATCAATAGTACTTAAAAACGGGGATAACGAGTATACTTTTCCACTCTTGTCGGCAACGGCAGGATATCACGGCATCGACATTTCCAAGATTCGAGCCCTGTCGGGCTATTATAATTTCGATAACGGCTTTTCCAATACTGCAGCGTGTCAGAGTGCGATTACCTTTATTGACGGTGAAAATGGTATCCTCCGGTACCGGGGCTATTCCATAGAAGATCTTGCCGAACAGTGCCTCTTTACCGAAGTCGCTTACCTGCTTGTTCATGGTAAACTTCCCACTGCCCGTGAACAGCACGAATTCAGCATCTATCTCAATTTGCATTCTATGATTCATGAAGACATGCAGCTTTTTTTTACCGGACTTCCCCCCAGCTCTCACCCCATGTCGATACTTTCGGCAATGGTAAACTCCCTTTCGAGTTTTTATCCTCATATTATGGAAGGCGACCCCAATTTTGATGAAACTGCGGCCCGTCTAATATCCAAAGTACGCACTATTGCGGCGTTTTCATATAAAAAATCGAGGGGAGAACCTTATGTCTACCCCCAGGAAGACCTTCCCTATTGTGCAAATTTTCTGAACATGATGTTTGATTCGCCTATCAAACGATGTCATGTGGACCCGCTTATTGTCAGTGCACTCAACAAACTTCTAATCCTTCATGCGGATCACGAACAGAACTGCTCAACCCTTGTGGTTCGAAGCGTTGCCAGCGCGCGGGGAAATTTGTACGCAGCGATATCTGCGGGAATTAATGCCCTCTGGGGCTCTCTTCATGGCGGAGCCAACCAGGCAGTTATCGAAATGCTGGAAAAAATCCATCAGGATAATAATAACCTTCAAAAATATATCGATATGGCAAAGGACAAAAACGATCCATTCCGGCTGATGGGTTTCGGGCATGCGGTTTATAAAACCTATGATCCCCGCGCCAGAATCGCCAAACAAATCTGTGATGAACTCTTCAAAAAGACCGGTCATACCGATCCGCTGCTGGATATCGCCCTGACATTGGAAGAACGGGCGCTTACCGACGACTATTTTGTATCACGAAGCCTCTATCCCAATGTCGATTTTTATACTGGAATTATCTACCGGGCAATCGGTATCCCTACCACCATGTTGACCGTTATGTTTGCCATCGGCCGTCTTCCCGGATGGATCGCCCACTGGCAGGAAACATATGAAAATAAATGCGGAAAAATATTTCGCCCACGGCAGATCTATATCGGTCCTGAAAAAATGGAGTTTATCGCTACAAATGACAGGATGTAGCCGGAATCCGTTTTCTTCAGGAATATCAGAGCACAAAAACAAAAAATATGTAAAAGAATATTACCGCCAGAGTAACGCCGATTCCAATAAGAAAGGGAATCGACTTATGTGAAGAGAGAGAATGCCAACAGGCGGAAACGAAATACTTTTTTTTAGGGATCGAAAGGATTTTGTGTTGCACTGTCGGGGGAATTTCTTCATCCTCGATAGTTGCCACCCTCTCTCTGACCATTACTATCTCTTTGACAAATCGAGCACAGGACGGACATTTTTGAATATGGAGCCTGGTCGTTTCCTGCTTTTCACCGAGAGCATATTCGGTCAGCACTTTATCCGGTGGATGTTGCATCGACGCACTGTTCATAACAATTCCTTTATGTATCTTTTCCTCAGCCGCTTCAATGCCCTGAATGCTTTTACTCTTACTGCATTTTCTTTTATTCGCAATATATCTGCAATTTCTTTATAATTATATCCCATTTTCAGGTGCAAGTAAATAATACTTCTTTCTTCTTTGGAGAGCATCCCCAGGAGTTCCCAGGTAGATTTTTTCTCTGCGGTATTGTAAACTGAAGGTGTATGTTCGCCGGCATAACGCATACGTAACTTTGTTACCCGCCTCCGCGCCCTGAAATAATCCATACAGGCATTCCGGGCAACCCTGAAAAGCCATGGTTCAATCTCATTAAATTTTTCCGGAACGGTCGTATTTTTCCACACCTTTACAAAGACAGTCTGAAGTATATCATCACTGGCGTCCTTGTTACGGGTCATCCAGAGAAGGTAATTATACAGCTTCCCCGAAAGGTCATGATAAATTTTTTTAAATTCAGTCTCGTTCAAAACATATCCACAGGAAAAACTCCGGGGACTTGCCCCGGATACGTTACCGATCTCTTCCTTTTGAACCTAAAAAATAAATAATCCCACTCCCATCACATTGTGAACGCAAAGGGAACAACCGCAATCGTTAACAGTCGATTCAATGCCGCGGTATACTGCACATCCGTCAGGTGTCGCCCCGGAAGTTCATCAATGTCACTCTCATTAAAATAACCGCCTGCGCAGGCGTCTTCTGATAATCGCCAAGTCATCGCTTCCTCCTTTTTGGTTATCATTATAGCCTGCGCAGGCCGGTTTTTGAAGAGACTCCAAATAATAAACGGACCAAGAATGGAATATGTTACAAAAATTGTAAAATGGGGACTAAGGCTAAGGGGGGAGGTTGAGAATGAAAATGTTATTTAATATTACCCATTCAGAGGGGTTTCTTTGACCATAGCACCACTTTTGTAAATTATCTTTTTGATCTCGTTGCCCTCTTTATCATACAAAATCCATTCGCCGGATTTACGGTCATCCTTATACTCACCATGTTCGGACCGGTTTCCATTTTCATACCAGAATCGCCACCACCCGGTACGTTTATCATTACGATATTCACCTTCTTCCCTGCGCTGTTTATTGGGATACCACGTTGTCCACCGCCCCTGTTTCATATCATGTTCATATGAACCCCGGGTAGCCTGCGCACCGTTTTCATGCCATAATGAATATTTACCCGACCTTTCTTTATTGCCTCTCCTATCCTTATGTATATAGTAAACTTCACGCAAACGGCCATTCCGGTAGTGATCTTCCATTTTGATCATGCCCATAATAAACTCATCTTCCCTCATCACTTTTCCGTTCTCATAATACTCAACCCACATTCCGTCTTCTTTACCATTAACATAATCACCTTCACGTTTTCTGGTTCCCCGGGGATAATAAAAAATCCAGCGCCCGTTTTTCTCACCATCTTTATAGACGCCTTCTTTTTCCTTCTTTCCACTCTCATACCAGTAGGTCCATTTGCCGTGCTCTTTGCCCTTTTCAAAATTACCCTGGATAAATTTACCGCCGTTTCGGTTCCACCAGTTCCATACACCTTCTTCTTTACCGGTCCTATAGGTTCCTTCAACCGCTTTTTGACCATTATCATGCCACGTTGTCCACAGGCTGTCTTTTCTTCCGTCAACATAGACACCTTCCTCACGCATAGTACCACTCTTATCCCACGTTGTCCACTGCCCTATTCGAAGATCATCGGTAAAAAACATTTTCATGTTCATTTTTCCGTTGTCGTGAAAAGTAATCATTTCTCCATTTCGTATTTCATCCTTATACGTTTCAATTTTATCTTTTTGTCCATTCTCATCCCAATATGTCCAGGGGCCGTTTTTTTTGCCGTTCCTGTATTCGCCTTCCGCTTTTTTATTGCCGTTCTCATGCCATTCTATCCAGCCCCCCTCTTTTTCTCCTTTCTTATATTCGCCTTCCTGCGCTTTTTGTCCGTTCCTGTGCCAGACGGTATATTTTCCATGACGAACATATCGGTTCTCGCGCGAGGTTCTGACAGTGTAGCATTCCCGGGTTTTTCCGTTATCATGATAGGTTTCTACTTTTTCGGATCTCGCCAGTACCAGGGAGGATAGTACTGTAAACACGAGGATAAGAGGACTTTTCATAATAATCCTTTCTTTTAAGCAGGCCGGGAACAGCACGCAGCAACATGAAAGCGGCAGGTAAACCGCACTGCACTCTCATTCTGCAAAAGTCGTGACCGTCGGGGTTTCCGGTCGTTACCGATATCCATCTAGATTAGTTTTCGCCTTTTTACCATTCAGTCCCGGAAACAGCGTTTCAATTAAAAAAATCGCTCTTGCGACATTTTGATGCAATCTAAAAGCAAAAGAAATTATCTGAAGAGCACGATTGGTCCATTTATTTTTTAGCCGGAACCACCTGATTACCAGGAAGCCCGCAGGAAGCGATTGAAGGTTTTTATGGGGAAAGACTATTTTTATTTCTTTTAATAAGGAGCGATATTCAAGTGAGCATTTCCCAGGGTCTTTTTATAACAGGAACCGATACGGAAATCGGCAAGACCTATGTTGCAGGTCTGTTTGCAAGGGCATGTGCCGGGATTATGCCGGTCACCTACCTCAAACCGGTGCAAACCGGATGTACAGTCGATGAAAATGGAAAGCTATGGGCACCCGATTTTGAGTATCTGAAAGGTTTTCTTACGATTCGCCATGTCGATTATGCAGCTCATGTCCCCTATCGTTTCCGGCCTGCATGTTCGCCCCATTGTGCCGCAAAAATGGCAGGAGAGGAGATTTCGATACAAAAAATTCAAAAAAGTTATGCAAACCTCGCCCGTGATACTACCTTTGTGCTGGTTGAAGGTGCAGGTGGGATACTGGTCCCGGTGAATGATTACCAGACAATGCTCGATATCATGAAACATCTTGCATTGCCGGTTGTGCTTGTCACATCACCCAAACTCGGCACGCTCAACCATACGCTCATGAGCCTTGAGATGTTAAAACAAAATGGTCTTTCACTGGCAGCACTCGTCTTCAACAATGCTCACAACCGTGAAAAAGATTTCATTTATAAAAACAATCTGGAAACGCTTCAGAAAAGCATCGCACCGGCGCCATTTCTGGAGATAGATTACACTACCGATGTTCCTCAACAGCTCAAGGATCTATGCAATGAACTCAAAAAATGATCCATTTCCCGAACTCTGGTTTCCCTTTACCTGCTATCAGGATACAATCGATTATCCCCCCGTGGTTATGGATCATGGACGAGGAATTTATCTTTATGATGAAAAGGGGAAGGGATATGTCGACGCTATCTCATCATGGTGGGTAAATATACTTGGCCATAATCATCCGGATATTTCAAAGGCGGTCAAGGAACAGGTCGATAAGCTGGAGCATGTTTTGATGGCCGGGTTTATCTCCCGTCCTGCTGCTGAGTTGTCACACAAGCTTTCATCGCTGCTTCCCGGAGGCAAAACGCGGATATTTTATTCCGATGACGGTTCTACTGCTGTTGAAGCGGCACTTAAAATAGCGCTTCAATACTGGGCACTCAAAGGAGAACGGAAAACCGGATTTATTGCCCTCTCCGGAGCATATCACGGCGATACCCTGGGTGCCATGTCTGTTGGAAATATTCCCCAGTACCATTCACTGTTTCACCAGCGCTATAAACGCGCTGACTTTGCACTCTCGCCTTATTGTTACCGCTGTCCCTTAGGAAAAGAAAAGGAAACATGCAAAGCAGAATGCATGGATTCTTTAGAAGACATTCTCAAGGAGAAAGCCGATACCACTGCGGCGTGCATTTTCGAACCCATGGTCCAGGCCGCCGCGGGCATGCGAATCTATCCCGTAAAGGTTTTGAAAAAGATCTTCGCTCTGTGTAAAAAATATTCGGTTCTTACGATTGCCGATGAAGTTGCGGTTGGTTTTGGAAGAACCGGCAAGCTGTTTGCCTGTGAGCATGTAAAGGAAGTACCTGATATTATGTGCCTCGCAAAAGGGCTGACCGGAGGTTACCTTCCCCTTTCGGCTACCGTTGTAAAGGAAAGTGTTTTTGATGAATTCTGTGGCGATGCCTTTTCCGGAAAAATATTTCATCATGGCCACTCCTTTACGGGTAACCCGCTTGCTGCTGCAGCCGCATGTGCTGCGCTGACAGTTATTCGGGAAGAAGATATTCCCCGGAGTCTCGGAAAAAAAATCGAGCATTTTTCCGACCAATTGATGAATTTTGATACATTTGAAATTGTGGGTGATATCAGGTCTCTGGGTATGATCGGCGCCCTGGAACTTGTAAAAAACCGTGACACAAAAGAAGCTCTTGATCCTGAAAAACGAATTCCTTTTCGTATCGCTAAAAAAGCTCTTGAATTCGGCCTATTGATTCGCCCCCTGGGAAATGTAATCTATTTTATGCCGGCATACTGCATTAATGAAGATGAAATCGATAATATGTTCTATTGCGCTCAGAGAGCGATAAAAACAGTATTAAATGAGAATGAATCCTCTTTATAAACGTATCGAATCATCATTGAAAGGACGTCGGGAAAATGAACTTTTCCGGATGACTGCATCACCCGGTCAGAGGGCATTAATCGATTTATCAACCAACAGCTATCTTAACCTGCACGAGAATTCAACAGTTTCAAAAGAAGCATCACTGCTCTGCAGCAATCGCTATAGCGGTAATATCGCATCCCGTCTTATAACGACCCGTTCTGTGTTATATGAAGAACTCGAAAAAGAGATCGCCGACTGGAAACAGACGGAATCAGCACTCGTCTTTAATTCCGGCTATGCCGCCAATGTGGGGATTCTCCAGGCCCTTTGCACTCGCGACACGGAAGTTTTCTGCGACCGCCTTAATCACGCATCACTGATCGACGGCATTCTTCTTTCCCGGGCAAAACTTAACCGCTACCATCATTGCAACATGGATGACCTTACCAGAAGACTTAAAGAATCCGACAGTGCTGAAAAGCTCATTGTTACCGATACCGTATTCAGTATGGATGGCGACCGGGCGCCGCTCGAACAAATATGCGAGCTTGCTCGGAAATATTCGGCGATAGTCATGGTGGACGAAGCCCATGCCACCGGCGTGTTTGGAAAAACCCTCAGCGGGCTTGTTGAAGAAACCGGTGTACATGAAGGTGTCGATATTCGTATGGGTACGCTCAGTAAAGCAGTCGCCGGTCTGGGAGGTTTTTTTGCCGGCACCCGGGTTCTACGAGACTATTTTGTAAATCATGCGCGGAGCCTGATTTATTCAACGGCACTTCCCCACTCAATTCTGGCTCACAACCTTGCCGCCATACGATAT
>WJLZ01000188.1 GCA_014728215.1 Chitinivibrionales bacterium | reverse complement strand
GAGTAACAGGAAGTCCGAATAATATCATTGCACTGAGTATCTTGTTTGGAATATATCGTTTGATTTTCACTTTCTTTCCCTCGTTAAGATTTTTCTTTTTTCCGGTTTTAATAAAAAGTCGCAAAGCTTTGGGATCCCTCGAACAGAGATTACACCCGTGACACTCTGTAGGAATTTCACACGAAGGCTCAAGAGATACCCATACTCCTTTTGTTTGGGTTTTGAACACAACGCCTTCATCAAATTGATAGGTACCAAACATATATCAGATCACATACGGCTTTATATGGTGAATAACTTTGTTGTTGCCGATTACATACCGATCCACTGATGTGGAAAGACCACAGAGGATTTCATAGCCGATTGTGCCGCATTGGGCGGCAATTTCATCCGGAGAAATGAACTCTTTTCCCTGAGAGCCCATTACAACGGCTTCATCACCTTCACGAATACTCGTCGTACTTCCGCAATCGACCATGCAGTAATCCATTGTAACATTACCTGCTATTGTATATCGTTTTCCCTGCAATAATATTTCACCCCTGTTACTCAATAATCGGGGAACGCCATGGGCATAACCCACTGAAATTGTAGCGATGGTGGTTTCCTGTCCGGTTACATAATTACCACCATAACTAATTGCAATTCCCGCCGGGACCTTTTTCAATTTTACTACATGCCCTTTTAGTGTAACGACCGGCTTGAGTGATATATCGAATTTTTGAGTGGGGTCGGGGTTGCACCCATAGAGAATAATGCCCGGCCGGACAAGGGTACTTCTTTTTTCTGGAAACCGCAGTATGCCTGCGCTATTGGCTGTATGGATATATTCAGGCCTGATCCCTGCCTGTTCAAAGAGCGTGCAGGCATTCTCAAAGAGCCTCCTCTGAAATGCTACTGTATCGGTATGAGGAACATCCGCCGATGCAAAATGAGTATAGAGTCCTTCGATAATCAAAGAAGGGTGAGACTGTACGATTCGTATTACTTCATTAATTTCGGAAGGTAAAACACCAAGTCTTCCCATGCCTGTATCGATATTGCAGTGAAGGTAGACCGGAGATTGAGCGTCAATGAACTTCGGTAATGATCCGATATCGTTCAGAGAAAATCGTATGTCATTTTTAATTCCCCAAACGATTTCATCCAGGGTGCATTCTCCTAAAACAAGGATAGGGGAAAGGATGCCCTTGTCTCTTAGAAACCTGGCCTCCGTACACCGGGCTACTGCAAAATGTTTAATCCCATTCTGCTCCAGAAAGGCTGCAATTGGTGCTGAACCACATCCATAGGCAGAATCCTTAATAACAGGCATGCATTGTACGGTTGAGGGCAAGCGGGAGCGAATCTGCTCAAGATTGTGGAGCAAATTATCCAGCGAAAGCTCGATACAAGGTGTGGTAAAGGATGCTGCAAAGGGCATACGATTATTCATGATAGACATAATGGAGGAGAGTGAAAAAACTATTCTTCAATTTTCTTTCCTGTTATATTCCAGGCATCGTCTTCCCGGGTGCGAAAAAAACATGATACATATCCTTTATGACACGCTCCGCCTTCCTGATGAATTTTAAAAAGTAATGTATCGCCGTCGCAGTCAAGATGCGCACTCTGGACCGTCTGAAGATGTCCGGAGGTTTCTCCTTTGCGCCAGCGGGTCTGTCTACTACGGGAATAATAAACCATATTACCGGTATCCAGAGTCTCCTGGAGTGTTTCCTTATTCATATATGCCAACATGAGAACTTCATTACTTTTTGCATCCTGGGCTATTACCGGTACTAATCCCTGATCGTTAAATTTAACGTCGTCAACTGAACTCATGGTGAAACAATCCTTTCGAAAATGTGTGTGTGTGTGTTGTATATCCGTTTCTGTAATTGACATTATTCTCTGATTTGGCCGTTACCCTCTGCGATCCATTTATAGGTGACAAGATCTTCAACACCCATGGGACCACGGGCATGAAGTTTATCGGTGGAGATACCGATCTCACATCCCATACCATATTCACCACCGTCGGAAAAACGGGTGCTGGCGTTAACCATTACGGATGATGAATCGATCTGGGTGCGAAAGAGATCGATTTCCTTTTTCGATTCACTGACAATCGCATCTGTATGGTGAGATCCAAATGTATTGATATGATCGATTGCGCCCGCTACACCATCAACAATCTTTACGGCCAGTCGTAGATCGAGATATTCGGCTTCCCAGTCTGCTTTAGTCGCGGCCTTTATGCGGGGAGATAATTTTCGGCTTTCTTTATCACCACATAAAGTAACATTATTTTCAAGCAAGGCTTCAATAAGCGCATGTTTTTTCTTGTGTGAAAGCCCGGCATCCAGAAGCAGCGTTTCCATGGCATTGCATACACCGGGGCGTTGTACTTTTGCATTGACGGCGATGGGCATCGCCTTTTCCATATCGGCCCTTTTTGATATATAAACGTGACATACGCCTTTATAATGTTTAATCACCGGTATCCTTGAATTTTCCACAACGGTTTTAATAAGGGCTTCACCTCCCCGCGGGATAATCACATCGATATGGTCGTCTCTTTGCAGGAGTTCATTTACTGCTGCACGGTCGGTGATCGGAATAATTTGCACCGCCGCTTTTGGAAGTCCTGCTGTACGTAAAGCCTGTGAAAAAAGATCGGTAAGAATTCGATTGGAATGGATCGCCTCGGATCCTCCACGGAGAATAACGGCATTTTGCGATTTCAGGCAAATAGCAGCGGCATCAACCGTAACATTGGGACGTGATTCATAGATAATACCGACAACTCCAATAGGAACTTTCATTTTGTATATTTCCAATTTGTTGGGACGGACTCGACGGTCGAATTTTCGGCCAATTGGCGTCGACAGTTTCGATACTACCTTGAGTCCTTCCACCATAGAATTGATTACCTTATCCGACAGGGTGAGACGGTTTATCATCGCATCCGAAAGTCCTTTTTTCTTTGCAGCAGCCAGATCTTTCCTGTTTTCTTTTTGTATAACTGCTTTTTTTCGGATACACAGCGTGGCCATTGTGGTAAGAGCTTTATTTACTTTACGCTGGGAAGCCGATTGAAGCTGTAATGCGGCATCTTTTGCCTCTCCTGCTAATTTGTCAACTATTTTTTGGGGGGACTGTTTGGCCATAGACATCTTCCTTATCCATGAATAAAAAGTATGCAACAATTCTACTATTTTTATACAAAAATTAAACCGGCAATCGCCTGAGGTCCTCGGCTGATTGTGGATTATAACGATTCGGTTTAATGCGCAACCGGATAGAAAATAATATTAGTGCATATATTTTCAGGGTTAGATCATTGCATAAGGACCATATTATCCCGATGAATGACTTCATCAAAGGATTTCTGGCCTAATCGTGACGATATTTCCGAAGAATTGCGCCCACAAATCAGTTTGATTTCTTCAGATGAATAATTTGTCAGCCCCCGGGCGAGAAGGGTCCGCTTTTCATCGTGAATTTCCACTGTATCACCGCTTTTAAATGTCCCCGAAACATTTTTGATCCCTGCCGGTAGGAGGCTTTTACCTTTACGGGTAATTGCTGAACAGGCGCCTGTATCGATCCTGAGAGTCCCCCGGGATTTTCCGGCGAAGGCGATCCACCGTTGCCGGGATTTCATTTTTCTCTCTGAAGGCATAAAAAGCGTTCCTGCCTTTGCCTCGGAGAGGAGTGCCGATAGACGTCGGGAATAACCATTACCGATAAGGGCAGGGATTCCTGCCCGTGTGACCATCTCTGCCGCTCCCAGTTTCGTGGCCATGCCTCCGACACTTATCGTACTCTTTTTTTCCATAACCAGCTTCCGGATTTCAGGCGTTATGCGGGGAACGACCGGTATTTGGCGTGCATTACGGCAGGCATGGGGATTGCCCTCATATAAGCCGTCCACATCGGTGAGAATGATGTACATTCCTGCGTTGATACACATTGCAATTTGTGCGCCCAGTGTATCATTGTCGCCAAATCGTATTTCTTCGATTCCTACCGAATCATTTTCATTTACCACGGGTATCACCATACGGTTGAGCAGATGAAACAGCGTGTTACGCAGGTTCAAATATCGCGTTTTATCGCGGAGGTCATCCCAGGTAAGCAATACCTGTCCCGTTACAATGTGATATGGGGCAAACAAGGAGTCGTACATTTGCATAAGATGGTGCTGGCCAATGCTGGCACAGGCCTGTTGAAGAGGAATCTCTGTGGGGCGTTTTGAGAGGCCGAGGGCATGCATCCCGTGGGCGATTGCGCCTGAAGATATCAGAACAACGCTGACATTTTTTTTCTTTAATTCGACGATATCTTCCACAAGGGTGCGTATGCGTTTCACACTGGCCGCTTTAGTAGGAGACGACAATATACGGCTTCCGATTTTCACCGCAATAGTTGATTGCGGAGTGACAAGATCGTAAAACGTTTTCCTATCCATTTGGTTTAATCTCATTATATTGGGGAACAGAATCCGACGTTTTTACTGCAATTTCCCTATGAGTTCTTTCAATTCTTCGACCCGTCGGTTGAGATACCGGATTTCCTGAATCAGAGAATCCCGGATCGATTCGCATCGCATGAAAGCGGCGGACAAATCAGTTATTCTTTTTGATTCCCGTCGTCTTTTGTCTTCCAGTTTTCGTGCCTGGTAAGCCGTGCTGGAATACCCGGCTTCATATGACTGTACCGAATGAAGGATATTAATCCAGCAATTTACTTCTTCGATTTTTTTACCCTGAGGATAGAGGGTCTGGTATTTCGTAAACTCTCTGAGCGCGGCTTCCCAGTCTGCAAATGGATTGCCATAATAGATGTTCAGGTAACCCAGCTTATACTGGGCTCTTTCGGCTGCCTCGCTTTTGGGATTATCATTTCTGATTTTTGCATATTCCATCCTCGCATGGACATAATCTTCGGCTTTAAATAGAGAGTCGGCGTCAGCCAGCGCGCGCTCGCCGGTTGTCATGAATTGTCCGGCACAGTGCATCAGTATGCAAAGCGGCAGACTAATGAGAATAGTGTGGAATGATCTCCGCTTTTTGTGCACACTACGACTCACGAGAGGATTTGTCAAGATTAATCATTTGTTCGCCGCTCGAAGTATAATCTTCAACAACGGGGTTTTTTATTTCCCTGAGTTTGCGGGTTACCTGGGAGATTCTTTCGGTTTCCTCCAGGATGGTCCGTACACGGTCTCGCAGTTCGGGAGCTACGTCTCGCATGGACATCTCGAGAAATTGTGCATTTCCGGAAATAATCATGAGTGGATTATTAATTTCATGATTAACGGAGGCAACAACTTCTCCAATTGCCGCGAGGCGTTGGAATTTAACCAGTTCTTCCTGCGCCTTTTTCAGGTCCAGGGCCATATCAAAAAAGGCCGATGCCAGATCCCCGATTTCATCCTTTGGGTATCCGCTTGGATTAAAATAGAAATTGCCCTTGCCGATAAGGCTTGCAGATTCTTTGAGTTTACGAAGAGAATTGGTGATTGCCCGAGAGAAGATTAAGGCGAATAATACGGCGATTGCAGAAATTCCGACCAGCAAAATAAACGTCAATTGTTGAGCGTTTGTCAGACGGCTTTCAATGTCGTTAATACGATTGTTGGTTTGAGCATCGATAACAGTGTTAATCGTGTCGAGATAATGGGTAAAACTCGAATCAGCCTGATTGATAATTTTTCCGAGCATTACCTTTTTCCGGTTATTGCGAATACTGTTTGGTTGCTCGTAAAGTATCGTTAGTTCTTCGAAACCGTTAATGTATTGCCGATTTTGCTTTTGAATACCTTCAGAGACAACATTTCGCAGGTTTTTGATTTTTTCATTCGGAACACCTTCATCCGAGACCGCAGAATCCATCTTCTGCACTGTTTTCAGAGAGCCCTCAAGGGAATCAAGCACATTGGTTATTGTACTGCTTATGGATCTGAATTTATCGATAGACTGCTGATTTTCCAGGCTATTATATATTACCAGGCTCCGTTTCCGACTTCCATGCAGATTGGAAATGCGGAGAAAATCCTGCTGTGCGTTATCCTGCATCTTAAGAATATGAGCTATACTATTCAAGTCTGACAGCCGATATACGATAGCTACGTAGAAGACATTCAGAAGAACGATCGCCAGGAAACCAAGAAAGACCTTTGGAGCAATATTAATTCTCATAATTCTACTACAATATTATATCTTTCTTTAGAAATCATGTCCAACTGAAAAGTAAAACCTGTTTTCATTTTCGATATCCAGAGATTTTACCATGCTTTCATTGTGTATAAGCCGTCCCCAGGCAAACCGTACCGGACCTATGAGTGTCTCGAGTGCAAGGCCAATTCCGATTCCAAGAGGTGCCTTTTCAAAAAAATCATCCACAGCACTTGAAATGTGGTTGAATTCATATTTATTCCATGCATAGCCCCAATCGACCGTACTGAGGAGATAAAAATTTTCATTCACTCTGAAACGATAAGCGCCTTCAAGAAGAAAAACAATGTCTCCAGGCCAGCCTCGTGGCGGCAGACCATAAAAAGTGACATGATTAAAAATACCTATATCTCGATATTTTTCCTGTGGAAGTGCCCCGCCAAGAAATAGCCGCTCAACTAAAGGAAGCGAATCACTTGACCAGGTTACATGAAGTTTTGGAGAGAACGTGTGTTTGTCGGCAAGAGTGAAATGATAACACCCGCTTGCGTCTGTCTTTGTAAAACTCTCCGTTCCTCCTATAGCATCATACGCACCGCCAATATTAATATAGTGTTTCCCCCCTTTTTGGGGAAAGGGGGACTTGTCGATATTATCGACGGTGAATCGAACCATAATGTAACGGATGCCGTTTCTGAATGAACTCAGGGGATCTTCAAAGATACTTCTGTCCGACTGGTGAACCTTGAATTGTTCGATACGAATACCACCTTCAATCATAGCAAAGTTGCCCACATTTGCTCCAATTAGGCCGATAACGCCGGCTTTGCGCAGGGTCTGCTCCTGCAAATGGAATGTATCGAAAACTGTTGTATCCGAAATTTGTTCCACTGCTGTTTCACGGATTTTTTCTCTTGAAATATAAAGTTGTAATTTGACCATATTGGCCATTTTTCGAAGGAATGGGCGGTTCCCCGAAAGTTCAAAGGCGTATTTTTCTCTTCTCAGACCATACTGGAGATGGAGTGCTGCACAAATGCTTTCGCCAAAAAGGTTCTCGTATGCGGGCTGGATATAGGCTTCCCCCAGATGGAATTCATCAAAACGCAAAGCTGTTCGGACGCGAAGATATTTTTTTTCGATTACATACACATTCACTCTAAATGATGAATCCATTTCGATATTGATGTTCTTGAAAAGACTGGTCCCATACAATGACGAAATGCTTTTAGATATCAGCGATTCGGTCAGGATTGTCCCTTGTTTAAAGGCGAGAAGAGAGCGGATTAGCCTGGAAGAAGTTATGTCATTGCCTTCAATATTAATTTTTTTCACTCTGCCGGGATTAATTCTTATGTTTGTTCCCTGTTGAGTGGAACTCAGATCGGTTATTTTACAGAAGGGGTAATGCTTCTTTTTGCAGAATTCCACTAACGCATTTGTTAAAGAATCAAGCGGAGGTTCATTAGCAAATGTCGAACAGAAATGTACTGCAAAACTGTCTAAATCTGTAGCGAGGGGCTCGTCGATGCCCGTAAAGTTGATCGAACATGAAAGAGTGTTATCGGATGAATCGGAATGGGAATGGTTTTTTCTGTATCCCCGTTCAGCAAGAATTGATTGTATTTTCGGAATATGCTTTTTTCCGGCCCCGTATCCACGCTGAATAAGGGTGTCGGATTTTGAAAAGTCCATATTCAGCAGACCACCGAGTTCGGGAGTAATCACATAGTCGGCAAGTGCCAGCTGACGGTTTTTCTGTTTTTTTATTCCGATTGCTACAACTTGATCGGCCAGGCGAAGAGGATTCCGGAGATCGTCTTTTTTCCAGATCGGTGACGTTCCATTGATTGCAATTATGTAATCTGGATTTTCTTTTTTCGCCGGTTCAACCGGAATATTTGCCGTTATACCGCCATCAACAAGAAGCATTGTATCCAGGGTAACAGGTGAAAATGCCAACGGTATCCCGCATGATGCCCTGAGGGCCAGGGCAAGATTACCTTGAGAAAGAGATGCATATTCTCCTGTGATAATATCGGTGACCGTTATTCGGAGTGGAATAAACAAACTGTCAAAGTCCTTCTTTGCATGAAACTGGGGAGCCGAAAAAATGGGAGCGAAAAAATCATAGAATGACTGTCCGCTGGAAATGGAGGTAGGGAGAATCGGGGTTAAATCGTAGTCGAAGCGCAATTCGAGGTGGTAATTCAGGGGTTCGGTTTTCTGACTGACGAACAAAAAATTACGTTTTGCCGTATTTTTATAAAAATCATCCCATTCGATCTTCTCGCAGAATGAAGCGATACTGTCTGGTGAAAGGCCTACCGCATACAGAGAAGCAATAATGGCGCCCATGCTGTTTCCGACAACAATATCAGGGCGGAATCCAGCTTCTTCAAATGCCTTCAACACGCCGATCTGAGCGAGTCCTCTTGCACCTCCTCCGCTCAAAACCAATGCAACTTTAGGGTCAGATTCGGAAAATGCCATGGAACGCAGTAGAATCAGACAAAAAAGAACATGGAATATTGCCCTGAAAGAGATCGGACAAAAAAGATTTCTGAATGCATGCATTGCGGTTTGCCGCTTCCTCAACATAATAATATTTCGAAATAGCATTTAGTAATATTTATAAATTTAAGAATTCTATAGATTTTTGTTTAAAAGCAATTGTACACAGACGCACGAAAACTATTTTGGATTCGTCCGGTGCTCAAAAATAAATATGTCCATGCCGATTGTGAAGATATTTTCTGAAATATGGCTTTTAAACTATTTGATTTTGTCTTCATCTTCCTGTTATTACCGTCGCTATGCGCAGGGCTGTCTCTTATGGAAATCGAGAAATTACCTGCAAATGAACGGGAAGCGGAGTATTTATTAAGGGAAGGAGCGCTGGATTCGGCGTTCTGGAGGATAATTCAGCCATATTATAATCAACCTTTATCGGTCCCAACCGGCGAACTTCGCTATATCAATGACATTTTTCCGGATTTTCTCCGAAATCTCCCAATCAAAGCATCCTCACTGAGTTCCTATGAACCCTGGAACAGAAAGAATATCGACCGTTTTTTCAATGATTATCCCGAACTCAAGCCTTTGAATCCCATTTTATCATTTGCCTCCTCAGATGCGCCTCACTGGGCTGTTGTCGGAATTCATCTCTCACGGCATTCCCATTCGAATAATCCTTCAATCAGTACCAACTTTTCACTCTTTCCCGTTGAATTTCTCTCAGCCAGGGCAAAAGTGAGAATCGACAATGATTATGCTTTATGGCAACGACGATATATCACCAGTTCTATCGGGAAACTGGGGGATATCTCTCTGGGGAATTATAGCAGCAGCACCGCAGGTATTAACCTTTTCTATGGATACTTTCCTTCGGTATCTTCCGATTCTTTGCATCTCAAAGAAAACTGGCTGTATGGAGAATCGCGAACCTGGAACGGTGGGAAAGCAGCATTTCAATTTAGTGAAAATACGGAAGCTACAGCATTTGTTCACACCAGATTAAGCGAATCTGCCGCCGGTATGTTAATGGATGTTTCACCTCGAAAAAATATAAAAGCCTGCCTGGGATTTTCAGGGCTCGAGATAAAATCGAGCAGGAGCGAAGCTAAAGATACCATTTTTTACGTGCAAACCGGATCGCAGATAGACATTAAATGTTGGTCCATCGAAATCCAGACAGGCATGAACACCAGAAATCCCTTTGAGCTGCCACTCTGGGCAAGAGCCTGCAGGAAAAAGGGTGCTACATCCGGAAGCGTTTCCTTTATACGGATTCCCGGGAAGTTTACCGCGCCCCGGAGCCTTCTTAAAAATCGATTAATAAACAGGCTTGACCTGGAAAAGAGCCATTCGGAAACTGTTTACGAATGCCGCATGGATTTTATGCACAAAGTTAATGACTATATCAATTATTCACCCTCTTTTCTGTATGCCGGCTCGGGCACAAGGTATTCATTTGACGGCATTTTTATTTTCAAAGGGACGAAACCACTCGACTACAAACTTCGCTACCAATATCATCCGTCAATAATGGGCGGTGATGAGTATCATCGAATATCGTTTTCCTGTTTGCAGCCGGTCGGCCGAGGTTTACAACTGAAGCTTCGCGGGCGTTCTTCGATTAAACCCGGTTCATATGCCAACCGAAGTGCATGCTTTTCGATGTACTGGGATGCGTTGCCCTCTCTGATGCTGGAGCCCTATTGTACCTACTACGGCAATACCGACGGCGATAATGATTTTTATACCGGCCTGATCCAGGAGATCGATCTCTTCGAGAAAACCAATGGAGAACTGGAATTCGAATTACCCCTTACCAAAGTCCGGGAGATTTGTATCCATGCAAAAGCGAACTACTTTTTTTAAGCTTTTTATTGTTTGTTTTTTAATCCTTTCGCCGGGATGCAAAAATCCTTATCATTCCAGCGGGCATGACAGCACCTTTACTTTTGGTGTTCTCGATGTCGGTCAGGGTCTGGCCCAGATCGGCAGGATAAGAACTGAAGCCATTATCTGGGATTTTGGACCACAGGCAGGTATTTCGGGTTTTCTCGATGGATATCGGAAGCTCGGGAGTCCGGTAATACACAGTACCATACTTTCCCACAGCGATAACGACCACAGAGGAGGTCTTGCCCTGTTGCCCGATTCAATCAGTTATTCGGGGGTTGTTGTTGTTTCTCCCTATGAAGACACCGCATTGATCAGGGAGGAAGCGGGGCATTGGAAAAATGATATCGTTTTCAGGACCATTGTCCAGGGAGATACGATCGGAGGGCTCTCCGGTGTGTATATTGAATGCCTCTGGCCTCCTGCAACAATAGTCGAACCATATCCTTTTGAGGAAAGTCGGTTGAAAAATCGGTACAGCCTGTGCTTTATGGTTTCTCATGAAAACTGCCGTTCCATTATCACCTCGGATATCGATACGTTCGCAACAGCCAGACTCAGCCGAAACTATGGTTATGCTCTTGCCGCCGATATTATCGTTGTTCCTCATCACGGAAGCAACAGTGCGGTGGACCCGGTATTTTACGGATATGTCAATCCACAGCGAGCCCTCATATCCTGTGAAATACCGCCGAATAACTATGGCCATCCGTCACAAGAAACAATCGATCTGCTTTTCCAGATGGATGTTTCCGTTGTGGCAACCTATGATGAAGGGCATGTTGTCGGAAGAAGCAATGGTGAGTACTGGCAATGGGAAAACCCTGATTGATCTCATCGCTGCTGCATGGTGGCTGATCTTGACTAAAGATAGCAGCTAAAGGAGCGAATCTACAGGTTCAAAGGCTGTCATTATCTGGAAATGCCAACTGAAAAACCGTCGGAGCATCCTTATTTAATCGTAATCTGCAGTGAATCGAGCACGTCCTTGTTTTTCGGATTTCCGGAATTTTGCAAAATCCACAGGTATTCTTCATAGCCGCCTTTCAGGCCTGCGCGGACACAAATCTTGTCCTGGGCCTTTGCAAAATCTTCCTGATGTCTGATTCTTTCGGCCGCGTTTTCGGTTTTAAACGAATCCTGATAGTGGAAACTGAGTGAGTCGAGCAGGGGATTGCACTCCAGCCATTTTTCAAGCTGGGCTTTTGTTACCGTCGAATCAGCAGGTGGAGTAAACTCCTCATTTTGGAGTTCATTCGATACTGCAGCAGTCTGGATTTTCTTCTCTTTTTTCTGGCATCCCAGAGAAAAAAGCATAATTAATGCACAAAAAACAATAACGATTTTACGCACTTTTATTTCCTCCTTTGTTTCTTCCATTGCATTACTCTGCATCTAAAACTAAATTTTATATAAGGTATTGTCAATTCTTATACTCCGAAGGTCGGATATTTTCCTGCGTGAGTTAGCACTTACATGAGTCCAAAAAAATCTCTTGGCCAGCATTTCCTCACTTCACCCTCCTATGCAGAACGCATTGCAGAGGCTATTACTGCACAGCCCGACGAGCGGATTCTTGAAATCGGCCCCGGAAAGGGAGCGTTGAGCATTTACATAAAAGATAAATTCCGTGACTATCACCTTGTGGAGGTGGATACATCGGTGATTTCCTCGCTGAAAGAAAAGCTTGGTGAAGGTCCCTGGGTGGTGCATAATCGAAATATAATGGATTTCGACTATGCAGAGGCGGGATTTCCACTTCACGTAGCAGGCAATCTTCCTTACAATATTGCGGCCCATATTATTCACAAGACCCTTTTATACGGAAATGACATTCTTTCCTGCACATTTATGGTTCAGCGGGAGGTCGCCCAGCGGATTGCAGCCTCTCCCGGGACGAAAAAAAACGGATATTTGACGATATTCTGCCGCTTTTTCGGCTCTCCGCGTATTTTATTTACTGTGCCTCCAGGCGCTTTTTTCCCCCGTCCCGGGGTCGATTCAGCGGTTTTTCAGCTGATTCCCGACAAAAACCTGGAGAGCAAGTTACCCCGGGACCGGTGGAAAGCCTTTTTCGGATTCATCGACAAAGGATTCAGGTATCGACGAAAAAAGTTGCTCAATGTGCTTGCAAAGATAGATAATACAATTAGTTGGACAGAAATATTCGAAATGCTGAATATTGATCAAAATGTCCGGGCCGAAAATCTGGGAATTGAACTATGGATACTGCTTTACCGGGAATCGCAAAAGGCCGGGCATGAGAAATAGCCTCATTATCGTCACATTGTTGATAATTACCAGAGGTGCATTTGCACAGCCTCACATCTGGCCCGGTGAAATGACTGCACCCGGGCAGGAGGCTCCCACAGATTCATCGGGCTTGAAATTCGGCCTGGTGCAGGACCTCTATCAGCGAAACCTTTCCAGTACCAACGGTATGGAATGGCAGTTCAATGATTCATCAAACTATTTAGAGCAAAATGCCCGGTATGAAGCCTCCTATGATGATATCGTCGACTATAATAATGCTATCAATCATCATTTTGTCGATCTTTCGGGAAGTTATACCAGAAAAGCATGGCCCTTTGCTTTTAATTCCCTCGGATTGGAGTGGAATCCCACTATTGCGCTGAATAATACCCGGGATGCCGGTGATTTCCAGGGTACCATAGATATCGGACCTTTTGTGAGTATATCGCAATTCATTGTACCGATGAAACTCGGTGGGGGAATTGCCACCAAGGCCTGGAATACGGAATCGGAGGGCGATATTAAGGCAATCTCGGTTGATAATACTAATTTTGATCCTGGTTTTTTTCTTAAGGCTGAAGTCGGCAATGAACAGGAGCCGGCGTTCGGGCTTCCCCTCTACATGTCAGGCAAAGTCTTTGCCCGATCTATCGGAAAAACCGATCTTATCGGCGGTATTGCCTCGGCGCTGTTCTGCCATGCAATGCCCAGTAACGATTCCCTGTTCGCCTTTTTTGCCGATTCAGTTATCAATGGCGCCAATATACTTTTGGGCGAAGGTGCAAACGGAAAAACGCGGTTTGCCAGTTTGCCCGGAAGACTGGAGCATTCATATCAGATTAAAGCCGGGATTAAAGCAAAGGCGCGCGCACATATCATTCCGGGAATTATTTACGGATATAAAAGCTATTCGAAATCCTACTGGGATGAATCTTTGCTCACCGATGTGAAAAACCGGAAAAATATGTTTCAGATACTTGCCCATACCGACTCAACTTTTCTTTTCGAATACAAGGGAGGTATCGTTTTTGAATGGGAGAATGAAGACTGGTTATTTGACCGGGAGATAAATTCAGTTGATGAAGCCATAATTAATACCAACGATTATAAAGGCTACAGAGCTGATATGAGCCATATTCTTTCTAAAAATTTCCCCAATGGCATGGGAGTGGAATACGAATTTGGTATCAGCCGGTACTCGAAAACCTACAGCGACAGCGAGTATGTAAATAATGTTCTCTATAAAGGCGACAATGATTTCGATCAAATTAACCAGTACCATAATGGGCATGTCGTGGTATTGTCCCATGCGAAATGTTCTGTTGATGTCTTTGGTGGCGGATCCTCAAATCTGTCTCACTGGCTCAAAGCGAAACGCTCCGGTGCTAATGTAATGGATCGTTTCTATCGTGCCGGGATTCATGTCGGTTTTTACCCTTCAGATAAATTTTCATTTGATGAAACCTTTTTTGCGGTTGCCGAGAACAGCGAATACGAGCATCCCGAAGTTCACCGTACACCTTTCGATCCGCCGTCATACCAAAGAAAATTTCCTTCACGGTTCAAATTCAGATGGAATATTTCCGACAAAGCCCGCCTCAGTTTGAACTGGGATCTTATCATTGACGACAACGGTTACTGGGACGGCAAAGAATATTATGACAGCCTTCCCGAAAGTTTTGAAGAAAAATACCGGCGACAAAACAAGACACTTGAACAGAATATCGATATAATGCTTTCGTTATCACCTCTACAGCAGTTTTCGTTTGATATGGGCACCGAATTTGAAGATGTTTATTTGCAGGAGTGGGAGCCTGTTGCCGATAAATGGCTGGTTAATCCCCTTGGAAGAGGCTACCTTTTTGCACCCTATCTCAATGCAGGGGTTATTGGGAAAAAACATCGCTTTCAGTTGCAGAGCATGAACAAAATTCATTTTGATATCAATGAAGAAAAAGATTCCCAGACCGGTTCGCGGGATTTTTCTTTCGATTATTTTTTAGAACTCGGAATGCAGTTCAAAATGGTGCTGTGAGGATACTATGATCCAGATAAGAAATCCGCTGTCAAAGGGTATAATCGTTTGTGTCTGTTTACTGACAGCCTCCTGTGGAATATTCACTCCCCGTCAGGATGAAGAACCGTTGGGCCCGCTCAAACGGGATCCCCTGAATTTTAAGGCGATTCTCGACGGCACCGGTGATGAGTTCAATAAGGAAGATTTTGAAGAAATGCTTCATGAAAATTTTATATATCGTACACCGGTAGGGGAGACTTTCTATAAAACGCAAATGGTCATTCATATTGAAAAAATCATGAATAATTACGGTGATAATATCGGCGTGGAATGGAAAGAGGACCCGGATCATCAGGTTCGGCCTGTTTTCGATGAAAATGACAGCGTCATGGTCTATCGCAGGTACTCATTTTCAGTACAGAACCCGTCAACAGATTCCATCATATCCTTTTCCGGTAAGTCTGAGTTTACATTTGCTTTCTTTCAACAGAAGAACACCTGGACAATCCTTGAATGGTATGACATCCCCGATCAGCGAGAGAGCTTTTTCGATCCAAACAGTCCTTATTAAATAAAAACCTTCCTGGTTGACAAAAAATACCGATAAATTTACTATATTACTATAATGAGCACACACAAGCCTTGTGGGGCCTTTCTTATCAGACTGCGGATCCTTATTCTTGCTGCCGGAAGCTTTGCCGCATTGTTTCTTTCCTGCAATAACCCTTTTTTCCCGCCTCTGGGAACATCACGGGAAAGCGGTATTCGAAGAAATACCCCGGAGGGACTTCTGGACCAGTTGGAAAATGCCTATACAACTCAGCGTATCGCTCTGTTTGAAGATCTCTTCTCCGATTCCCTGGGATTCAAATACTATGTGCCCCATTCGGTCATCTCTTCGCTCGAAAAACTTGGGACCAGGGCAACGTACGCGATTATGGGTGAGGTTTTTACCTTTATCGACAGTGGTGATGCTTACGAATACATTACCTATACCGATGAAATCGCCATTCACCGTAATCTTTTCAGAAATGCCGATGAAATTATTTTCAGTCCCGGATTAACCATCGATTCGGTAGCCTATACTCTGAAACTTAAAGATGCCGATACCCTCTATTCACGGGATTCATCCGGTGCGATCGACTCATCTACCTTCGATATTATCGCAACCTACGATACGGTGCAGGCAGAGGTGCGTACCCTTGATGGAGCGAAAATCAGTGTCCATGCGGATGAATTGCGCGGTACCGTGGAATTCGATATCGGGGAGCAGGTTTTTGTCTTACAGCGGGACCCTTCGGACAACTCGCTCTGGGTTGTGGCAAAGTGGTTTGAATTACCCGAATTCTGAATTCCTATTCACGAAAGAAACGTATAAAAGCTTTTTCGGATATTTTTAAAATCGGAGACAAAACCTATAATCCAGTCCATGATTTTTTTCGTTTTTCCGGGAAGTACATTTTTTACACTTTCCAGAAGAACATAATCTTCCTGTTCAAACGTTCCCAGAACTAAAGAACAAACAATATAAACCATGCAGCCGGAAAGCAAAGAGAGTACAAAACCAAAAACTTCCGGATTTTGCAGAATAATGAGTTCCATGACTACACCCATAATGATTGTTGAGAAGAGAATTTTGAAAATCGAGGCGAAGGGGTATCGTAATTTCATTATTGAACAGGTATAGATCAAACCGCCCACAGTTCCAAGAACAGTAGTAATCGAATAAGCAATTGCAGCGCCCAGCGCTCCATAGGACCTGATGAGAAAAATGTCCAGCAGGATATTAACAACCGCTAAAACGGCCCCATATTTATAAATAAATGACTGCTTTTCGTAGCCGTAAAGGATCGCCGAGCCGGGTTTGCCCAGACTGGAGATTATGAGGCTGATAAGTATCAACTGAAGAGGCCGCTGAGCCCCGATAAATTCGTGTCCGTACAGATAATGGATTATATGATAGGCGAGAATGATCGCCCCCACTCCCATGGGAAAGGAGAGGAAGGCCAGATAGCGAGTGGTAACATAGAAAAGCCGTTTCATTTTAGTTCGGTCTCCGGAACCGAAGTAGGATGACATTGCCGGAAAGAGAACCCGCCAGAATGTTGCCGGCAAAACCGACATGAACCGGTGGGCGATATTGAAGCCAAGATTATAAAAACCGATCTGGGCTGCCGGGCAGAAACGGCCCAGAAAGAAATTTTCACTTTTATCCCAGACAATTTTGTCACAAAGGATTATTGCCAATACACTAGTGTTGTATTTACGGATACGGGCGCGCAATGTTCCATTGACCGGCTGTTTCCATCCTTTTCCGGCCCAAATACCCTCTTTGCGGAGCACGAGAGTGTAAAAAACGGTATTGATCACAGAAAAAACGAGCATAACGGCTAAAAGACCCTCTATCCCGTATCCAAACCACAGGACGGCAACTTTACTTGCCAGCGAAAAGGGCGAAATCAGGATGTTTGCATAGGTAAAATATTCGAACTTCTGAAGTCCTTCGATGGTGGCGGAAAAAATCGCCGTCATTACGCCGGGAATGAGACCGAGGAAAGCGAGAAAGAAATAAAAGGTTTCGTTGGGAGAAAAGAAATAATCGGCGATTGCCGATCTGAAAAAGAGAAGAATAATTGTTACTGCGCCCGTAATACCAAGTTCAATTTTAAGAATAGAAACTACGATCGGAGAAATATCGTCAATAGTTCCCTTGCCGTGATATTCCGCAATGAATTTCGTGAGTGCATGCATTAATCCCATACCCACCAGCCAGGAGATCGTACCTGAGAACCAGAGAACAAGGGTAAATATGCCGTAATTTGAGGGCCCCAGTTGACGGGCTACCCAAATTGAGACCCCCCAGGTAAGGGCGAGCATAAAAAAAGTATTGAACAGGGTATGCACCGTGTTTTTGATAAGACGGGAGCCTTGTTTGTTATTACCGTTGTTCATTGATTGTACTCTCTGCTGTATGCCTGTAAAGCTTCTCCGCTTCAGTGCAGATATTGTCAGGATTGCAAAGCTCGGAAATTCTGTTTCGAGCCTGGGTGCCCAGCTTTTGTCGTATATGATCGTTATTACAGAGGATTTGCAGCTTTTTTCTTAAATCTTCCGCATTCCCGGGCTCAAAGAGCAAGCCATTTTTCTCATCTTCGATGATTTCTTTATACCCGCCGCAACGGGATGCAATCACCGCGAGTCCCGAGGCCATGGCTTCCAGACAGGTGTAGGGAAAATTTTCCCAGATCGAAGGAAAGACTGCGATTGATGATGCTGCAAGATGCTGCTTTACGCCCGTGGCGTCGGTTCCCTTTACCCATGCAACTCGTTCCCTGAGATTATGGCTGTTGATCTGATTTTCTATAAGGACACCGTAATCAAAGCCGTCGGGAAGAACCCCGTATGGCCGTCCGATTAGCCGGAGCTGGGGAGCATCATTAATTTCGTTGCACAGGGAACCATAGGCATTGATAAGGGTATGAACCCCTTTCCGATGCTCGATTCTTCCGGTATAAATAATTCCCGTTCCGTCGGTGTTTTCAAAGGAATGAACAGTAATCGGGTTAGGATACACCCGTATATTTTTCAGTTTCCATTCTTTACTGAGTTTATTTGCCAGAGAGTGGGTAGGGGAACATATCCCGCGTGCATGCTTTGCAGAATGCTTTTCGATAAATGCGGAAACAATCCTGTCGAGAGGCCGGCTGACAATTCGATCGAGTTTCCGGGCCAGTTCCCAGGGGGTATGAAGTCTGACAATTGTTCCACTTACGTTATTCCGGGTAATATAGAAACCTTCTCCATTACATTCCGGGAACTCGACTATATCAAACCGGCAATCACTCTCACTCAGCTGCATAAAGGTTTTATAAACTTCATTCGCCCAGGCAAGACGGATCAGACTATCGGGGATATAACGGTAACAGAGCATCCTGAAGGGGTAGAAAGCTTTTCCCTGGGGAAGTGGATAGGTTCCAGGAGAAATCCGGTGTATGGTGACATTGCTGCATTTTTTTCTGGCAGGTACGCCGGACGCCGACCTGCAGATGACATGAACATTGTGTCCCCGGTCCGCTAAAGCTTCTGCCATGCATTGGGTATAGGTACCGATCCCTCCAAAGCCGGTCTCGGGTGGATACTCATTAGAGACGAAGAGGATGTTCATTAGCTCTAATTATGCCCCTATTTCTTTATAAAAATCAACAATTTGCGAGCCGATATGGGGAGGTAAATACAGGTTTTTACAATCCCGGCGGGCCTGTTGCCCCATTCGTATCGCACATTCGGGATCGTTCAGATACTCCCTGAAACAGCCGATCAGTGAATCCGTATCGGCAAGTGAAAAGAGAAGACCGTTTCGTTTATGCTCAATTATCTCGTTGATTCCTCCTGTATCAGAGGCGACAACCGGCATTCCGCAGGCCATGGCTTCCAGGAGAGAGTTTGGGGAATTGTCAAACAATGAGGGGATAAAGAAGATATCCGAATTGCTGAAAAGTACCGGCAACTGATTATGCTTGATCGGTCCGAGAAACCAGAGCCTTTTTCGCTGCTCTAAATCGACACTCCGTTCGATGCTGTCCTGATAATTATCACCCTCCTGTTTCCTGGGTTCCCCGGCAAAAGTGACATTGATGCGGTCATCGAGGGCAAGTATGCGGTCGATAGTTTTGACAATCAATTCGGCGCCTTTGCGGTACTCGATGCGTCCCGCAAAGAGCACATTGATAATCTCCATCCTGAACCGGTCTCTTTTTTGAATAGTGTCGAAAGGACAGGTGTCCACCGGATTTCTGATGACCGCGATTTTCGATTTCGGAATGTCAAACCAGACGGCGACCTTTTGTTGGAGCGCATTACTGCTTGTCCGATAGGCGACCCCGTTCTTTGCGGCTTTTTTTTCGAATGCATACCATTTCCGGTATGTAGCGGTGATTTTAGTTTTATTGAGCCTGTCGACCAGAATCCTGGGAGTCCTGAAATTGATTACCACTTTAAAGGGGAGCGGATGTTTCAATTCATATGCCAGACCGTTATATTCCGGAATATCGACAATGTCCAGGCGATTTTTTGCATTGATTGCATGAAGTTTTTTGTGAAGTCCCCTGGAGTATGCCTGCTCCCAGGCGATTTCCCCCGGCTTGAACCGGTCGATAATGCGGGTGAATCGTGGGTTCGGTTCAGGCTCAAATTCTACATATTCTATACCCGGAGAAAGATAATCCGGAATTGTACCGTTTTTAGCCAATACATATACCCGGTGCCCCAGTGCATGCAGGGCATTAGCGCAATTGTAGGTATAGGTTGCGGTCCCGCCATGATCAACACCGGAGAGGGTGGGGTATTCTGGGTTTACGAGTGCTATGTTCACTGATATGATAATTTAGATGGCATGCTTTCTATTATTTATATTAGTTTATAGTTTAATCGGGATTAATTGCAAGATTCATATTGAGTTATGAAAGGATTTTACCAATGGCCAGTGCTGTTCTTAATCAAAAACTGTTGAACGATAAAGATTTCTGGGAAAACAAGACCGTCCTTCTGCCCGCCTATGAACGTCAGACCGCCCCGATCAAATCTCTCTGCTTTTCCGCCGGCCGGATGGCCTACGGGCATACGGGAGACATATTGCAGGACCTGCTCAACAAGGTTCCCGAAAGCGGGGTCATGGTCGGCATAGAAACGTATGCCCAGCGTTATGTGAATGAGCTGGCATCCTGTGATTACCTGGTTACTCAGTTGATCTATGAAAATGAAAAGGACAAGGTAGTGCCGAAAATCCAGGGAAGTCTTCAGTCGGTACTCTATGTGGACAGCGATCGAAACGCTCTGGCCTGGAACCGCATGATAGACCTTGCGCGGAATCCGGAGGTCCAGTTTGCCACAATCAATGCGCCTGAAGGCGCCTATGGGATGGCGTATCATGAAGGCGATGAATTTGCTGAACCCCTGTCCAAAACGGTAAAAGAGGATATGGAGGCCGGAACGGTGCTCTCGGATGCCGCCAAGTGGACCGCCTTTGCCCTCGAACGGTTCAAGGCCGGACTGAATTTTGCCATGGTCAGCTGCACCAACTTTTCTGCAAACGGCTTTTATACAAAAGCGACACTCAAAACGGTCGGAAAGGCATGGGAATCCAAGGGGTTTGCTCCACAGGGGTTTGTGGATTATCTGAGTGATCCCAAACGGTTCGCCTTTCCCAACACCATGATCGATCGGATCGCCGTCCCCGCAGGCGAGCAGGCGCAGCAGATACTGGATAACCTCGGAATCATGTCGACAGTGGTTGTTACCGAAAAGGCGCGTTACTGGGCAATTGAAGATCTCTTTCCTGCGGGGAGACCCGATTTCGAGACAGTCGACGGCGTCTTTGTTGAATCCGATTATAACGATGTCAAAAAATATGAAGACATGAAACTGCGGATCCTCAACATGAGCCACTCGGTGATTGCCGGCCTCGGTGTTCTTCTCGGCTACCAGGGCCAATACGGTATCTACCGGGCCATGCAGGACAAGGATATACGGAAACTGATCGATACGATTATTTCTATTGTGCTGGAAACCGTCGATGCCCCCCGGAGCATGACGCCCGCCGACTTCGCAAAAGATACCATCGAACGGCTCAACAACCCCAATATCCCCGATGATCCCATGCGGATCGCGCTCAACGCCTCCACAAAAATGAAACCCCGGTTTATGGATACCTTCTTCGAAGGCGAGAAAAAGGGAATCCCCCAGGAAAAACTCGACTGTGTTCTGCTTCCCGTCGCAGGTTATATCAGATATGCCCTCGCCCTCGATGACCAGGGAAAGGAATATCAACTGGAAAACGATCCCATCAAAGACCTTATCCAATCATGCGGCGCACAGGCCCAACTCGGTGAACCATCATCGGTACACGCACTCAAAGAACTGATCGCCCATAAGAGCATGGGTAAAGACCTCTACACCCACGGCGAAACCGGTAAAAAAATCGAACAGATGGTGAAAGATATGCTCGAAGGACCGGGGGGGGTGCGGAAAAAGGTGCAGGAGGTGCTGGAAATGATTGGGTGAGGAAGTTGGTATGGAGGGGGGATTATTTTGGGGCTCGGTACTATGATGCGGATATAGGAAGATGGACTTCTGTTGACCCTGTGCAACAATACATGGATAGCTATTTGTATGGCGGCAATAGTCCAATAAATCGTATTGATCCAGATGGAATGCAGGACGCCATGTGGATGAAACGATTTTTCTATAATAGGCTTTGGACTCAAGCAAGAATCTATAAAGAGGAGGCACCTGCTGCTGCTGGTAAAGCTGCACTTATAACAG
>WJLZ01000187.1 GCA_014728215.1 Chitinivibrionales bacterium | reverse complement strand
CCATATCGGCGCCTCGCTGGGGGTTAAAAAGTGGGATATCCTTATCGAAGGCGTTGTATATACTCCCAATCTCTTGAATACCGGGCGGGGCACGAAGAATATCGGTTTGGGCGACCAGGGGGTCCTGGGTGTCTTTCTCGGTGTCGGCTACCGGTTCGGTGGAGGTGTACAATGAAAAGGCATGTTTTGCTCTGGGGACCCGGTATTGCCGGAATTATGCTTATCGGCTGCATGAGTCTCGACCCCTTCCTTTTTGGCGGCGAAAAACTCGATACCTGCTTGTTTGACTCCTATGGGGGAGAGCAGGAGTGCAGTGATGCTATCGATTCGCTGGAGAAATATCAACAACAGGGGCTTGTTGCCTCCTACACTGCCGACCATATTCATCACTACTCGCTTTCGAGCGGCAATGAAACGATTGCCGCGGTGCTGGTTGCGCCGGATACCACGCTGGTTAATGATACGCTTATTGTCTATTTCCATGGAAAAAGCCAACATATCGATTACTACTGGCAGCGAATACGACTTCTGTACGCAACCGGGTATCCGGTCATTGCAGTCGACTACCGGGGGTTCGGCATGAGCACGGGTTCACCCGATGAGCAGGGGTTGTATGAGGACGGTCAGGCGGTGCTGGATTTTGCCCGTGAAAATCTCGGGAACCCATCGGTGGTTATTTACGGCTACAGCCTGGGAACCATGATCGCGGGCGAAATGGCGTCCCGGACGACCAACACAGCGGTCATTCGACTGATTTTTGAAGCTCCTATCGCTTCGATTGAGACGATTGTTGATGACGCCGCCTATTTGAACCTTCCGGGGCACTATGTCACCACTTTTACGGGAGACAACCTGGAAAAGATCAAAAGGGTTACCGTGCCCTTCTTCTGGCTTCATGGCGCCGAGGATGAAACCCTGGCACGAAAAACCCATGGCGTTCCGTTGTGGGAAGCCTATTCGGGCCCTTTGGGTATATCTATCAAGGCGATAGAAGCAACCCATCGAACAGTTCCCCGGACAGTCGGTTATCTGCGCTATGTAAGAGCTGTAGAGCAATTTATCGAATCGAATGGTATGCTCAATTTTGAGCCCCTGTTCAGTGATGCTCCAGGCATTGTCTGGGGGATAAAAGAGTAGCTCCGGAAGGGAAGGTATTAATGAATGAAAGAAACTCGAGTGAAATTCCATCGGGCCTTCGGGTGTGGTTTGTGATCCATTTTTTCGCCGATGTTATGGTTGGGATTCCGCTGCTTTTTGTTCCCGGACTATTTCTACCGCTTCTTGGCTGGGATGTTGTCGATCCCGTCTCGAGCAGGCTTGTCGGGGCTGCCCTGATGGGCATTGGGATCGAATCGCTACTTGGACGCAATGCCGGGGTAGAAGCATTCAGGGGCATGCTCAATCTCAAGGTTATCTGGGCGGTGAGTGCGGTTATCGGTATCAGCCTTGCTTTTTTTCACGGCGCTCCGGTTTCGGCATGGGGAATCCTGGCAATTTTTGTTGTTTTTGGCGGCGTATGGGTCTATTATCGCATGAAATTGAGGAAAAATCCGGGGAGAGGAGAATAGCGGCTCTGCGTCACATTCTTCTTTTCTTCTTGCCGGCATTCTTATGAACAGCTGACTCGAGGGCGGCAAAATCGGCAGAAGAGAGATAGGCCTTTAAAAAGTTTTGTAACTCCTCAAAGGTACGTTGAGCCTCTTTTTGCTTTCGTTTTTCTAAAAGAGCATAAATCTCGATCAGGCTCTCCTGAGCTTGCTCCTTTTTCTTCAGTTCCTTTATGATCTGCCGTTTCTTTTCCATTTCCTCTTTGACTTTCATCCTGCTCCGTCGAACTTCTTCAATCTGGGTCAGTTCACCCTTTTCTTTTCGGGTAAGCTCATTACCCTCAGACCTGGCCTTTGCCAGGAGTTTTGCTTGGGCCAGCATATCACCTACGATCAGTTCGCTCTGTGGAGCAGCTGTAAGTTCTTGAATTTCTTTGCTGATATCACTATCTTCTTTAGAAGCCAGTTGAAGGGCGGCTTCGGTTATTTGCTGATCGACCTGCGCAATTTTTGCCCGACCTACACCTCTTTTTTTCAGGGTTGTATCCAGAAACTCGGCGGCAGCGTAGATGCCGGCTGTATCTAAAACCGCAAGATTGGCTTCCACCAGCTCATCTTCACTTTTTTCGATCTGACGTTTCAGGCGCTTATTTTTGAAAAACCGACGGTCCCATTCCCTTGGAATTGTTTTGTTTTTGATATTATCGAGTCTGATAGATACGACTTTGGACAATTCGGATGCCCGGCCCAGGTTGCCATCGGCGATATGTTTATGCATATCAGGAAAAGTATTGTCGATAAATTCCAGCTCTTTATCTACCGAGATATTCGATTCGACACGGGCGGACAACCGGGCAAATTGAGTTAAGGAGATGGAAAGGTATTTGCGATTTAATTCACAATATGCCAATTCTTTACGGGCCTTATTGTAATCATCTTCTTCAAGGGATTTTTCAATAGTATAAAGGACTTCCTTGCTGATATTGGTTTGACGATCCACCATGGAATTGAAAATCTCCCGGGCCTTTTTCTCGTCGATTGAAGTCATACGCTGGTGGATCATGGAGAGTTTGCTGAAATCGGGACGGGACCGGGCAAGTTCCGCGTTGAATTGTGCAACAAGCTCATTCATGCCCGTAATCCGTTTTTTCTCCTGTTCCTCAAAAAGTCCACGCTCCTCGAGATAAAGAAGGCTTTCCAGTTCTCCGATTTTCCAGAGGATATATTTCCGGTTGGGATCATTCTCGGAAAGCTCTTTCATTTTTGTGACAATCTTTTTTGCATAAGCGATGGCTTCTTTGCGAGCGATTCCAGAACCGGGATCATCGGCTGCATTGAGCTTGTAGTAGGCCCGGGCAATAACCGTATCGATATAGGTCTGGGAGAGGTACTCAACGGCTTTGGCGGCATGACAATCTGACGGGTAATTCGGAAGGAGAGGAGAGAGGAGAAATAACAGCAGTATAAGAAGGAAAGACCGATTATTTACGGAGAACAGGGGAATATCTTGTGAGAAATATATTCTCATAAATCCTCTGAGGGGAATAGTGTTGAGTAATTGGTAAATTATGCTGCCGGTGCACAGGAAATTCTTTAATGGTTTTCAATCTATTCTATAATATAATTTCACGATTGCAGTGGCGCTTATATTAAAATCAAATTATACGTTTCCTTTCCCGGCAAGCAGAACATATTGTTTTTCGCAACAATATCCGACCGCTTGAGGGCACAAAAAAAACCCGCTGTAAGCCCGGAAAACCGGACCCGCGGGGTATTTTGAATTATAGCGTTTATGCTAATCTATTACCGGAACCACTTCTACTGTATCTTAAAACCGACCGTTTCAAGAACTTCACCACTCTCAACATCAACGATATCAACTTTCCAGTTGCCGGTACCCTTTGCGGGAACATCGATCTGGCTGTACGTTCTGAAACTTGCCGAACGTATCTGAAGCGGGACGAGGCTGAAAAGTTTATCATCTCGATACCATTTGTGTTGGATTTTAACCGTATCCTTTGCGCCTTTGATCTGAGAAAAGCAGTAGAGTTCTTTTACATCGGTTGAAAATGACGTGCCCTTTTCTTTTGGCTCGTGATTGACAATTTCTTTGCAGATTGCCGACCGTGCCACTTTAATGGTACTGCTTTTTTTGTCGGCTTTCTTTTCCTTTGCCGTTGCCTTTTTGGCCTTCTTTTTGACAGGAGCGGCTTTGACCGCTTTTTTCTCCGGCTGCGAAGCCTTTTTGGCTTTTTTGACGTCCTTAGCCTTTGGAGCTTCAGCTTTTTCGGCTTTCTTTTCCTTCGAAACTTCTTCTACGGCTTCTTTTTTTGCCCTTTTAGCGGCTTTTGCCGGTGAAGAGGCTTTTTTCTCCTTGGGAGCAGCTTTTTTGGTTGCCGCCGAAGCTTTTTTCTTTTCTGCCTTCGGCTTTTCGGTTTCAGCCTCTTCTTTTTTCATCGATGCTTTTTTCTCGACGACAGCCGCTTTCTTTGCCGGTGTGGCTTTTTCCTTTTTAGGGGCCGGTGTTTTCTTGACTTCTTCGGTTTCTTCCTTTTTCTTCTTTGAAGTCTTTTTAGTTTCAGCTTTGCTTGCTTTTGCTTTGGTGGAAGCTGCTTTTTTCTCCTTGAGGGCCGCCTTTTTGTCGGCCTTGGCCTTCTTTTCTACTTTCTGTGTTTCTTCTTTTTTTTCAACCTTCTTTTCTGCCGCCTTCTCCTCTTTTTCTACAGCAGCAGCTTCGGCCTTTTGTGTCTCTTTTTTATCCTTTGAGAGGACAGAGAAAACAACAGAAAGGACCAGCACTCCGGCAAGTAACAGGACATGCTTCATGAAAACCTCCTCCTTTTTCATAAAAAATTATTGGGTAGTAGTGGAACAGATAGTATAGATAAGATATTAAAATTTCGCTCATCAAGTCAAAATTTCAAATAATTAATTTTGTAAAAACATATTTTAAGGAATATTCCAATACATTAAACCGCAAAAAGCACCGGAATGATATATCTCGATAATCCTGCAACCTCATTTCCCAAGCCATCATGTGTCACCGAGGCAATGGTTCATTTTATGAATGACATTGGTGCAAATCCGGGCCGGGCAGGACATCACCGTGCAAATGAATCCGGTCGATGTATCTTTTCTGCACGGGAATCGGTTGCGGCGCTGTTCTCCTGTGATGATTCTTTGCGGGTAGTTTTTACCGGTAATGCCACCGAATCGCTCAATTATATTATTGCCGGTTTTCTTGAGCCCGGCGATCATGTTATCACCTCGAGCATAGAGCATAATTCGGTGATGCGCCCCCTGCGAGCACGGGAAAAAGAAGGAATTGTAATAAGTACGGTCTCCTGTGACAGACAGGGTTTTCTTTCACCAATTGCCCTCGAAAATGAGATCAGGCCATCAACGAAACTCATTATCCTCAACCATGCTTCAAATGTAACCGGTTCTCTCCAGCCCCTGGCTGAAATCGGCACGATTGTGCGAAAACATGATCTCTATTTTTGCGTAGATGCAGCTCAAAGCGCTGGTGCAATACCGATTCATATGGAGCGTGATGCAATCGATTTTCTGGTCTTTACGGGTCATAAAGCACTCTACGGCCCTATGGGAACCGGCGGGCTGGTGTTCGGCAAACGGGTTGATGTCGACAGTGTGCGACCCTTTATCACCGGAGGAACCGGAAGCAAGTCGGAATACGAACAACAGCCCTGCTTTTTGCCTGATAAATTTGAAAGCGGAACGCCCAATACTGTCGGTATTGCCGGCTTGGGAGCGGGAGTAGATTATATTTTGAGCAGGGGAGTGGAGTCGATCAGGAAAAGGGAAATGGAGTTATGTGAACAACTCATCGGTGGATTAAGCGCTTTGCACAACGTGACTGTCTATGGAGGACTGGACCCGGAGCGACAAACGGCAACCGTCTCTTTTTCTATTGACGACATTTCTTGTTCCGATGCCGGCTTTCGATTAGATGAAGTGTTCGGGATCTGCTGCCGGGTAGGTCTTCACTGCGCACCCTCGGCACATAAAACAATCGGCACGTTTCCCCAGGGCACAATCAGGTTTGGAGCAAGCTATTTTACTACCATGGAGGAGATTGAAATAGCGATCGATGCTGTTAAAGCACTAACGCAATGCAGATAATGAAAAAAGAGCAACAATCGGTAATAATCGTACATTCGACCAACTATGCATTGAAAGCAGAAAAAATGGTTAAACTGGCCGGACTCTCCTGTGCACTGATTCCCGTGCCCAGGCATATTGCTTCCGATTGCGGTGTATGCCTGAGAGTCTTGCGTGTTGAAAAAGAACAGGCACGCGAGATACTTGAGCAGGGCTGTATCGAAATTGATGGGGTAGAGGATCTCTGAATCCTTTCGATTACTATATCACTTTTAAACACGGAGCGGCATCCTTTGTCCGATAAAGAAATCAGATTGACGGCGATGACCTCTGCTGCCGGGTGAGCGGCCAAAATCGGGCCTGAAACCCTGGCGCAGGTTCTGCAGCCACTGAAAAATATGTTCACCCCTTCCGAGTTCCCGAAACTCCTGGTGGGGCTTGGCGTCGCTGATGACGCGGCCGTGTATAAGGTGAGCGATGATCTTGCTGTTATTCAGACACTGGATTTTTTTACTCCTATTGTCGATGATCCCTATGATTTTGGCGCCATTGCCGCAGCCAATTCAATGAGTGATGTTTATGCCATGGGAGGTGAAGTTATTCTTGCGCTCAACATTTGCGGTTTCCCCTGCAAACTTCCTTCGGAAATTCTCTCCGAAATTCTTCGCGGCGGTGCGGAAAAGGTCAAAGAAGCCGGAGCGGCTCTTGCGGGTGGTCACAGTATCGATGATCCTGAGCCGAAATACGGATTATCGGTGTTGGGACTGGTCCATCCGGAAAAAATTCTTACCAAAGCCAATGCCCGCAAGGGCGACCGGATAATTCTCACCAAAATGCTCGGAACCGGCATTATTACCACCGCGTCAAAGGGTGATCAGGCCGAAAAATCGCATGTAGAACAGGCGATTGTAAGCATGAAAAAACTCAGCAAGATTCCTTCAGCCATATTCAGACGCTTTGATATTCATGGATGTACCGATATTACCGGCTTTTCGCTTTTGGGCCATGGCTGGGAAATAGCCGAAAAAAGCTCGGTGAAACTTCGGTTTCAGCTCGAAAAAATCCCATTTCTTCCCGGCGCCGTCGACTATGCCGGTCAATGGCTATTCCCGGCAGGAACAATCCGCAATGAAACACACTACCAGAACCATGTTTCCTTTGCTTCCGATATCCCGCTCGAAATAAAACAATTGCTTTTCACCCCTGAAACCTCCGGCGGCCTGCTTGCAACAATTGATCCGACGGCGCTCGATGATATCAAAAAGGCTTTTTCCGAACAGGATCATCCTTTCTGGGAAATCGGTGATGTCGTTGAAGGCGACGGCATTGACGTGATTCGATAGAGGAACAGAGGCCGGTTTAGTGTGCAGAATTAGTCGTTGATATGCATAATAAACGGCATAACAAATGTCGCATAATATATATTATGTAAACTTAGGTACAGAGCAAATTCTCCCCTTTCGTATCCCAGGTCATGAACGCCTGTATTCTGCCTGAAACTATCGGCAAAAATAATGGCCGTAAATATGGATTTTTATTTCACACTCACGGCCGGAAATATATCGATGGATAATTTATTTATGAAATATCAGTTAAAAGATGATCATACTGTTGGTATGAATTCAGCTTCTTTGATGCATTGTTAAAAATGGTATCGGAAATAAGCCCGGTAGTATGAGTCAGAAACAGGAGGTAGGAGGCAACATTTTTTGCATACCGAAGCCGGGCTTCATCGCTGATCGAATAGAATCGTTTTCGTTGTACATAACCTTTGGAAGAGTGGTCGCCCAAAAGGGTAGTGGCCCCCTCCCCTGCCAGAACAAAGAGAAAATTATACTCAAACCAGAACATGTGGTCCGGTGACGGTTTTAGCGAATCAAGAGCATTTCTAAGGCTTTCAATTGATGAAAAAATGCCGTTACTATCGATATTTTCGGCATTTGCGGCGTGTTCGATGAATTCCCGGGCAAACTTTCGCTGTGTCTCATTGTCCGAAAAAGCACCTTCAACAGCAAGATCTTTGGTGAAATTGTACCAGTCTTCCCACAGCTTTTTATCATCGGGATAAATTGTTTCACTCAGCGCTTTCCCCATCTCATAGGTATACCGTCCGGAGGTTTTAACCTCAAAATTACCCCTGGTCGCCTTCCCGATAACGGCATAATTTTCGGCGGATTTGCCGCTTCCGGAGTGAAAACCAAAAGATATATTAAATTTTTCGGCTATTTCATAGAGTGCAACGATTTTTTTCTGCAGTTCATCGTTGTCCGGATAAGGAAAATTCTTCGTAAATCCTATATTTGGAGCCACATAGTTAAATTTTACGTCCATTGATTCGGCCATTGCCAGACACACCGCCAGTGTTTCGGTTGTTGTCTGGCCCGGAAGTTCATCGATCGATAACTCCTTGAAAAACTTTCTGCCTGCAGCAGTCGTGAAATTATCTTCCCTGATTTTTGTATAGAGCTTATCACGCTTTTGCATTTTATTCATGGCCGGCGTGAGATAGGTTATGAGCTTTTTTACAAGCGTTTCATTAACGGAAATACTCTTTTCTTTAAGTATTTCAAGGACTTTTGCATAAATATCCTTATCAACGGTCTGCTCGAATTCCTTTTCAAGCTCCTGATCATCATCAATAGTATTGTATTGTGTGAGTTCGGGGCTGAGATCATAGGTGATATAGGTGGCAAAAAGACTGCCTTCAACCAGTTCATTTTCGATTGAATCGAACCGTCCTCCTATCGGTTGATGGTCGGCATTGAATCCCCATGCTATTCGATTGTTATGAAAGCCGTATTTCAGATAGGTCATTATCGACGCGTGGGACATTCCCTGCACCGACTGCCCCTGATGGCCTTCCGGAACATTTCTGCCGATAAAGGGAAAAGGGACTTGTGCCAGACGATCTTCGTGCATGGCTTTAACATCATACACAAGCTCACGGGGAATGGAATTCTGATTTGCGGTCATTGAGAGATTACACTGTTTCATTGACCAGGCAACCGCGGGCCAGTGAAGGGTGGTAAATCGGGCGCCCACGCCAAGACTCGTATGCTCGAGAATGCCTTCTGCTTTGGGGAAAATTGTCGATGACCGATCATTTTCCTGTACAACGTTTTTCAGGCGAATCAGATTGCTCCAGTAGAGCGGAATCACTGTCAGGCTACCATCTATAACTTCAATATTTTCAAAGGGTAACGACTCAGCTCCTAACGTTATCAGTGATGAATCACCGGTAGCTTTTGATTCGATCAGATAAAAAGTTGTGTTTCCCACCTCGAATTTCGATTTCGGCCAGAGAATCAGTTTTTTCAGCCCCTGTGAAACAGCGTCAGCTTTGGAATTGTCTTTTAATTTAAGAAGAGCAGCTTTTTCTTCGGCGATTTCTTCAACCAGACCTTTAAAATCCAACACGAGGTCGGGTGATACGGCGGGATTGTTTTGTATCCGAATGTTGTTTTCGAGAAGGTAGGCGTTGATTATTGAAGGTTGTGCCATGAGCAATCTCCCCTTTGTGGCAGAATTAACAATTTAATTTTTATCAAGAGAAGTTTTAAAATAGGTAATGGTTGTTTTATCACAAAATCTGCTTGCTTTCAGACTTCCATAATGATAAGATTCAAAAAAAGAATAGCCATATATGAAGTAGGGATTTATGCCTTCACGCAAAAACCCGTCAAAGAAAACACCGATCCGCAAGGCGGCTCCTAAAAATAAGCCATCAACCTCACCCGTTTCGAAATCATCTTCACCCCCACCTCAAAAAAACAAAAATGATGAACTCTTCGAATTACGGCGCCGGATTAATGAACTCACTCATCAGAACCAAATTCTCGACAAATCTTTAAAAAGTGCCACAAGCGAACTGGAAATGCTGAAATCAGAGAATGCCGAGCTGGCTGCTTCCTATGCCTTAACAATATTCAAGCTTGCAGTTGCAAGTGAATACAGAGATAAGAGTGTTTATGACCATATCAAACGTATCAGCAAATACAGCGGAGCACTTGCTCGTGCAGCCGGCTTTTCCAATGATGAGATTTCTGCAATCGAACTCGCCGCACCGATGCATGATATCGGCAAGGTCGCCATCCCAAATGAAATTCTTATGAAAAAAGGGCGACTTACCGTTGAAGAATTTGCAATAATCAGGTTTCATACGGTCACCGGCGGCAATATGCTGGCCGATTCAGACTCGGAAATCCTGAATTATGCCCGTCGGATAGCACTTACCCACCATGAACAATGGAATGGCAATGGGTATCCTGTTGGATTAAAAAAGAAAAAAATCCCCCTGGTTGGAAGGATTGTCGGGCTAATGGACGCCTTCGATGCGCTTACCTCACCCCGTCCTCATAAAGACGCCTACCCTATTGAAGTGGCGGTTGATATTATCCGCGAAAACAGTGGAAGGCAATTCGATCCCGACCTGGTCGACTGCTTTCACGATAATGTCGACAAACTAATCAAGATTAAAGCCGATGTCGACCGTCCCGAAAATCTTCCATCCTACGATTTCCTGTTCAGCGAGCGAGACAGGAATTGAGAAGCGTTGGGGTGGTGGGATGACAGCGTGACAACAAGGTAATGTTTCTTGCTCCCCGAAACTCCCAATACTCCATTCCCCCATTCTTATTTCATTTGCAGTTTCCTGCATTCATGAATTTCTTTTTCGGGCATATTTGAAGGCATTGCGCTCAAAGAAACATTTTCGATTGTTCCGGTATCAACTCTTTTCAGATAAAACATTCCCCTGTCTGCTTCGTCTGATGCCCTGGTGTCAATGATTTGAACATTTTGGAGGGAGAACCCCGTTACATGCACGGCAATCAAATGAAAGGGGTTGGCAAGGTAATTCTCGGCCTCCGGATCCGACGCTGCTCGGGCGGTCCCGGCAGTTTTTATATGGGATGATAAATCCAGTTTTTCACCAGTGATATTCCAACGAAGATTTTTAATGGAAAGATTTTCGATCCTGTTTTCCGGCGTCCCCTCGATAAGCATTCTTCCGGGGCCCGTGAACTGAATGGTATCAAAAAATACCGAACGAATGCTTTGAGGGTTCGATGTTTCCGGATCGCGGGGGGCAATATCGATCATAAAGGGCAGCTCGTTTCGTGCTTCGGCAATAATATTTGAAAGTATGATGTTTTCGTAAGGACCATTATCTTTTAAAAACATGGTAAGCGCCCGTTCCGAGTCTCTGATTATGCAGTTCGAAATTGTGATATTTCGGATCGGCCCCTTGCTTTCGGTGCCGAATTTGATGGCCTGGCAACTCGAGCGGAGTATGCAGTTGGAAACGGTGATGTTTTCACACGGCTCACCCTCGGTGCTCTTAAACACCAGGCTGTCATCACCGGTATCCACAATGCAATCGCTGATACAGACATTTCTGCAGCCGTCAGGATCGATTCCGTCGGCGTTAATCCTCCGTGGATGAGAGGTGATTCTGAGGCCCGAAAGAACAACATCGGTACAATGCTTGAGATGAAGAGTCCAGTATTGAGAATAGAACAGGCTGACATTGGTGAACGTTACGTTTCGGCATGAATCGAAAAAGACCAATGCCGGGCGAAATGTTGCATCTTTGGACATCTCCCCCCACAACTCACTGTTGCCGTTACCGTCGATCGTTCCCTGACCGGTAATGGAAACATTCTCAACCTCCGCGGCATACAGGAGTGCCTGTATGTGCCCGGGAAGGTTTCCAAAGGGGGTCGGCCCTAAAACCGGATACAGCGACTGGTTGTCATCCGCCTCTATTCGCGCACCGGATTCTAAGTGAAGGGTGATATTTGAGCGAAGGCGCAGCATACCCGATTTATACATGCCGCCGGGAACAACAACTGTCCCGCCGCCATCCTCCGACGCCCTGTCCATGGCGGTTTGAAGCGCCTTTTGATCGCACACCATGCCGTCACCGACAGCACCAAAATCCCGTACATTATAACTCATTTGAGTACCCTTCGCTTACGTTTATCATTATTGTTCTATGCCACCATAAAATATATTCTATAATCGTTGAGGAACATCCGTAGAAAGAAAAACAATGGTTGAATCTCGAGGCCAATGATCCCAGAACTCCTTCAATTGCCCGGGCCGGAAAGTACACTACCCTTTGTGCCCTTTCTCTTTCTCTATGCCGAGACCCATTTCCGGTTTTTCAGGTTTTTTCCTAACTTTCTTTATAGAAGATCGCCGGAAATACTGTTCGATATGCCAGCACGGCTCGATCCGGGCCACGACCTTCCGGTCATGTTGCTGATCAATGATATTGATCGCTTTCCTGTTGATATTACCGAAGTTACACTCAGTGTCTCAAGCAAATCGGAAAGGCCGTTTACGGTTAAATTTGAAAGTCCCGGCAACCACCTGATCGACCACCCGATGTCCTGGAGAAGCAAGGTCTATCTCTTTGAAATTCCACGGAGTCGCCTGAAAAACACCACCATTTATGTCAACGGCAAAGCCGAAGTCCGGAAAGGGAAAAGAAAAAGAACCTATCCGGTTATTAATGATAATCTTATAACTTCATCAAAAACACCGCTCATTTGCCGGGTATCCGACACTCCCCTGCCCGGTTCTGACAACTGTTCCTATGGAGATCTCCATGTCCATTCTCAGTTTTCTCAGAGTCATGTTGAATTCGGACCGCCGGTTGCCGCAATCGACAGGCTCGGCCATGCTTCGGGCATTGATTTTATTGGAATTACCGATCATTCCTATGATATTGCCTGCAGGATGGATAATTATCTGGAGCAGGATCCAGCCTTGCAGCGATGGAGCGAACTCTCCAGGGAAATCAAAACGCGTAAGTTTAAAACACTCATTGTTTTAGGTGAAGAGATTTCATGCCTGAATTCAAGAAAGAACGTAGTCCATCTTTGCGGCCTGGGCCTTTCCGATTTTATTCCCGGCTCCAGCGACGGGGCCCGCCGTAACGTTTTGCATACAAAAGAATTATCGATACATGAAGCCGTGAACGCTATTCATGATCAGAACGGTGCGGCAGTTGCTGCGCATATCGGGGCGAAGCCGGGGCGACTCCAAAAGATCTTTCTCCATCGGGGCATATGGAATTCTGAAGATTTAGAGGCGAATCTCGACGGTATACAGGGAGTCAATACCGGGTTTACCGTGTCATGGGAACGGTCTAAAGCCTTATGGATAAAAAAATTACAGCAGGGATTAAGAATTCCGTTGATCGCCGGCAATGATGCCCACGGCGATTTTAACCGGTACCGGTATCTTGGAATCCCCTTTCTTCTGGTAAAAGAGATGTTCGAACGGTACTTAGGCTATGCTAAAACAGGCACATACGGAAAAGTTGTCTCCACCCTGGAGCTGGTTAACGCTATCAAAGAAGGGCGAACCTTTGTTACCAACGGCCCCTATCTTGGGCTCGGAAGTTCACCCGATGAAAAGGACACCCTCATTTCCAACAACGAAACGAAGCTCGATTACAGCTCATTATACCTTGTAATGAAAAGCACTTATGAGTTTGGCAAGCCCGAAGAGATTCGACTCTTTTGCGGCGAATATGCCCCCGATGGGAGCGAAAAAACAGTATTTCATCGAAAATGCGCTAACTTTCCCTGGGAATTCACCGAGAAAATTGCAATAACCGGTTTACCCTCCTCAAGGGGATACCTTCGTGCCGAAGCCGAGTGCAAAAAGGAGGACGACTCCAAAACATACGCATTCACAAGCGCTTGTTATTTTTATAGGTAGAAGCTTTCGACCTTTGTCCTTTTTCTCATCTTTTACAAAATTATCAGCTCTCCATGCAGCGCGCCGGCCTGTTTGATTGCCTGAAAAATCGAGATGACATCACGGGGTGCAACGCCCAGTGAATTAAGGGCATGGGCCAAGTCGGAGACTGTCGTCGTGCCGTCTAAAACCACCAGTTCGGCATCCTTTTCATCAACAACGACTTCCGGTTCGGGAATAATGGCTGTCTGTCCCATCGAAAAGGGTTGCGGCTGAACAACTTCGGGCTTATTCACGATTTCCACTTTAATCGACCCATGGGTGACAGCGATTTCTGAGATTTTTACTGCTGAACCGGCCACAATTGTACCGGTCCGTTCATTGACTACTACCCGGGCGTGAGAGGAAACACCGAATTCGACATTTTCCACAGCTGAAATAAATTCAACGAGATTCATCTTGTTTCGAATGGTATCTCGAGTGATCAGGCTGTAATCGAGCGCCACGGTTGCGGCGTCAACAGCTTTGGCGATATTCGAATTTGTGGTCTCTTCAAACCGGGCATTGATCGCCTTTGCCATGGCTGAAGCTGAGGAAAAATCTGGTGTATTCAGTGAAATCGATATTTCAGCGGCCCGGAGCGGTTCCAGTTCATATTGGCGTTGAACAAGGGCGCCGTCGGGGATCCGCCCAACAAGTGTATGATTTTTCTTGACATGCACCAGTCCCCTGTTGCGGACATCGTATCCACCGGTGGCCAGTGGCCCCTGGGCTGAAGCATAAATGACACCATCAGGGCCAAGAAGCGGCGTCATGATAAGGGTTCCCCCCTCCAAACTGGTAGCATCACCGAGCGATGATACCGTGATATCAAACCGGGTGCCCCGTTTCAGAAAGGGTTTCAATGTCCCGGTGACGATCACTGCTGCCACATTCCGAAGCCGCATGTATTTGTCCGGAAGCTCTATCCCCATGTTTTTCAGCATATTAATGACTGTCTGGTTGGTAAATATTGTCTGCTGACGATCTCCGGTGCCGTTGAGACCGACAACCAGGCCATACCCGTAGAGCTGCAAATCCTCGAGACCATCAACAACAGAAACATCTTTTACCCTTACTCGTTGCTGGCCGTTGATGAGCCCGGGAACTACCATCAGAATGCATAACAACGCCGGTACAGTGAAAAAAGAGCTTTTCATATCTCTTTCTCTTTCTATAGATTAGAATATCCAGTTGAAAAATCGGGCGATCAATCCGGGACGCCTGGCGGTCGTGTTTACCCCTTTGCCGGAATAATTTATCTTCGCATCGGCAACATTATAAGAATAAATGATATTATCGGTTTCGATATCCTGAGGACGAATAATTCCCGACAGCTTGATGATTTCTTTTTCGTTGTTAATTTCCACAACCTTGCTGCCGTCAATGACAAGATTGCCATTATCAAGCACCTTGGTAACCCGGGCCGATATCTTTGCAACCAGACTTCCCTGACGCGTGGTCCCGCCCTTGCCGTCATAGTCGACATTGGTTCCCGCGGATGTTCCGAAAGAGGGTAAAAAATCTAAAAGCCCCGAACCACCATTGCTCTGGGCGCCAACAGAATTTGACTTGCTTGTTTTTGTCCCGCTCTGACTCCCGGCTTTCGCTTCCTCCACAATGATAACCGTCAGAATATCATCGACTTTCATTGCCCGATGATCGGTGTAGAGACTGTAAATAGAATTTGCCCTGCAAAGATAACATGCTGCAATTAAAAGAAATGTAGCAGTTTTTCTAAAGCGTGACATCATATATTCTTCTCCCCTTTTCGAATAAGTCCCACCTTGTTTTCGGTGAGGATTTCAACGCGTAACAACCGATTGGATCCGATATTTTGGACCCATATCCTATCACCCACGTAGCCGTCTTCACGAGCCCGGCCATCAACAGAAACCGAAACCGCTCCCTCGGACAGCACAATCGATACCAGATCACCTTTTTTTATCGCAGGGACAGATTCACAGTTTTTGTCGTTGATAATCGTTCCCTGTGAGAGAGACCGGGATGCTGTTTTGCCGGAAATTGCATTCAGATCAGAATAACAGAAATACCGGTAGCCGGTGATGTCCTGCTTTATAATTTCGCAGTTGTGGCTCCCAAGCTCTTCACCTCTCCGGACATTTTCCTTTGCCGTCACAACAGCAGTTTCCACATTGATTTTGCAGCCAACAGAAACGCGTGTTGTATGAGCTTGCTCGATAAGCATTGTTAGCCGTAGCGGTCCTTTGGGATAGAACGTTTCGAGTTTATCAAATGAGACCGACCAGGGGCCGGGATAGAGCCTGAATTTATGGTCGGGATTATGGATCTCGAGCGTATAATCCTTTTCATTCCATCGTGTAGACTTTTTAATGAAACCGGCAATTTCTTTTTCAAAGTCGGTAATTCTCTTTTCCACACAATCGGTAAACACACGGATCCTTCGTGACGCGGGCAGGATAAAATCGAGTGAAGGCCAGACTGGTGAAATCTTGTATTTGACAATATCTGCCGGGTTCAGATATCTGCTGTAGCCCGGAGGAGCAGATTCACCGATAACGGTCTGTTTCAGCTTGTTTGCTGTTTCCCGATTATCGGCGACAATAACCGCAGCATCTCCACAGGTGATTTTTGTTCCCGAAACCATCACCGAATCATAAAAACGGAGAGTAACTCGTTGCCCGGACCAGGATTCGGTACTCAGGCAAAAGCAAACCAAGGAAAGTAACAATGCTCCCCGAACAGTCATGAATTATCTCTTGAGATTGTTGGTGACCTGAAGCATTTCTTCTGAGACCTGAATCGACTTTGAGACAATCTCGAAGGCCCTTTGAGCGTTTATCATATTTACCATTTCTTCGACAATCTGCACATTTGAAGCTTCAATAGCTCCCTGCTTGACATGTCCCATATTCAACTCTCCGGGCAAGCCGACAATGGGCACACCCGACGCTTCTGTTTCGGCAAAAAGGTTGCCGCCAATTGCTTTAAGTCCCGAGGGATTTATAAACCGGGCCAGTTCGATCTGACCAATCTCCGTCGAAGTATCTTCACCCGGAAGAATTACGCTTACTCGTCCTTCTGGGCTGACAGAGAATTCCTGAGCGCCTTCGGGAATAACGATCTGGGGTTCGAGATAGAACCCGCTTGATGTCACCAGACTGCCGTCGGATGAAAGCTTGAAAGAACCGTCACGGGTATATCCAACGCCGCCATCCGGGAGCATGACCTGATAAAACCCCTCACCTTCAACCGCCAGATCCATCTGATTTGAGGTGGCGTTTATCGAGCCTTGCTCAAAGATACGGTTTGTCGCTGCTGTTTTTACCCCAAGGCCGACTTCAATTCCTGCGGGAGACATGCTTCCTTCAAAGTTGCGGACACCCGGTTCACGTAGCGTCTGATACATGAGATCGTGAAACTCGATCTTCTGACGTTTGAATCCCGATGTATTTACGTTGGCCAGATTGTGAGAAATTGTATCCATATAGAGTTGCTGGCATTCCATCCCTGTAGCTGCTGTGTACATCGAACGAAGCATAACGAATCCCTCGCTTCAAAAAATTGTTAAACTAAAGAATGCCCTGTCTGTTACTGCACTCTTCCGACTTCATTAACCGCCTTGCCCAGTGATTCATTCTGCGCAAACACTGCACGCTGATCTGCTTCAAAATTTCTGTGAGCAGCAATCATCTGAGCCATATTTTTAATTATATTAACATTCGAACCTTCCAGAACCCCCTGTTGAATTGCATAGCCGGGTGATTCGACAACCTTTTCATCGGGCTTTTTTGGTACAAAACAGCCGTTTCCATAGCGGAGCATTTTGTAGGGCTTGTTAAAATCTGCGATCCGGAGCTCGCCTTTGCTCTCATTGCCCTGAAGAATTTCTCCCGTTTCGGTGACTGTTACCGCCGGAAGTTCGCTGTCGATTCGAATATACCCACCCTTTCCCATAACTTTGGAGCCGTCACTGGTGATAAGCAGACCATTCTTATCGACCGAAAAATTTCCATTGCGGGTATAGGCTATCCCCTGGTCGGTCATGACAGTGAAACACCCCGAGCCCTTGATCGAAAAATCGAGCGGATTACCGGTTTTGATCTGCCGCCCTTCCGAATAATCGATATAGACCTCATCGGATTTGATTTCACGATTTGCAAAAGGACGCAACTGATCGTCGGCAAGATATTTCTGGTATGCCCTGGTAAACAGGCCGCTCTGCTTGTACCCGGTGGTATTGATATTGGCAAGGTTATTGGCAATCTGATCCTGCTTCTGCATGAGTGTTGTCATACTTTGAGATGCGAGATAAAGGCCTTGTAGCATATTGTTTCCTTCGGATTGAACTGCAAATAATCGATTCCTGAAAAATCCTCCATCGCTGCACTTAAAATTGTATGCATATATCATGCCTGTTTGATAAATAATCTCAAGCGATTGTTTTTAAAAGGATTACAAAGTTTAGTGTAAGGAGCGTATTACCTGAAGAATGTGCCCATTTTTTCCGGCGGGAGGCATAATTTTCCTATTGCGGGTACTCTGGGATTTCGGGAATACTTATTTAATGACAAGATATAAAAAAGGCATGCGAATAAGAGACGCATGCCTTGAGTTTTCGATAAAAACCGGCGTTATCTTCCGATAACAATATTCCTGCGGTGGGTGCGGTTTTCCGTTTGCAGTATAAGCGTATAAGCACCATCGGCAAGATTGCCCAGAGGAATTTGTGATTTACCGGTAAAATGCTCTTTCATAACAACACTGCCGTTTGGACGGACAAGGGAAACCGTGTACTCCCCTGCAAGATTGGGGTCGATAATCAGTGAAGACGTATTCTGAATAATTGCATAAGGAATCATGGTTTTTTGTGAGACGATATCATGGCGAGTATCGACTATTGAGGAGGGAGAAGCGAAGGTGAACCAGTCGACAAGAATATTGACTCCATTTGAAACATAGGCAACCAGATAAAGGTCGTGCACACCGGTAAGTGGTGTATCAAGGGCTGCGCTGTAGACTTGATATTCACCACTGCCGATGGTTACTTTTGCGATTTGAGTTCCAACGGTCGAATCGTGACTTCCTGCATAAACAAAGAGGTCCTGGGATGTGGCGGCAAAACTACCCCCGTAGTATCCGGCAGCAAACACTGAAACCGATTCGGGAGCAGTCGTTCCCAGGTCGACAAAGGAATATTTGGCCCAATTGCCCTCTTTCATATTATTCAGGATTGTTTCGGGATAAACAGTGGCGCCTTCGGATTTTTCTGTAAAGGATTCTGCCTGAATTGTCGTTTGAGCATCAATGTTGTTGGCGCCGAACATGAACCAGTCGATGGCGATTCCTCCGCCGCCGGTGTTATAGTTTGTTATGTAGAGATCGTGCACACCGGTGATTGCCGTATCAAGCATACCGGAAAAGAGTTTAAATTCGCTCATATTATCCGTTACCCGCAACTTTCCGATAATCCCGGTGCTGTCGAACGTGTCGATAATAAAAACAAGATCTTTTCCGCAATAATTATCGACACACACGGCGTTTGCCGTTATGGAGTTGACACTTTCGGTACCAAAATCGACACCGGTGTATTTTGCGTAATTAGAGTCGATAAAACTGGTGACTTTGGTGGGATAAGCAGGAGGTCCTATGACACCCACAAGGGTATCGGCAGCTTCTGCCTGGATCGTATCGAGTCCGTTATGCTGTGCGGATACAATAAAGGACAGGCTCGCAACCACAATCACCAGGGATTTGACGGGGTTCATAACTCCTCCTCTCAACCTTATAAAAGAATATAAAAAAAATTTGTTTAATAATCGTATCATGTATAATGATTTGAGAATATAAACAAATGCAAAGAATTATTCAATTATTTTCGCAACTATTTTGATTGTGGGCAAAGGTCAGGCAATGTAGGGTAGATACTTTTCCAATTGGCTGTTGCCGACGGCAGGAGAGCCCCGGCTTTTTGCAGCATTAGTTTATACTCTCATTTGCTACATCGCCGGGCTGCACGTATTATTTTTAAAGGAAAGCGCATAAAATCTCTACCAATAAGAGTGTTTATGGAACCTTCATTAGGCGAATATTTTGACGACATTGCAAAACAGCGGCTAAAACGCCTGAAAAGCGGCTGCATTCTTCTTTCTGAAGAACGGCTGCGCGACCCCAATTTTGAATCATCGATTGTTCTCATCTGTGCCCATAATGATGATGGGGCTTTTGGCTTTGTGGTCAACAGACCATCCCACATGCCGCTCTGTGAGGTCTTTTCGGTTGATGTCCCCCTGAGGGATTGTAAAAGAAAAATTTATATCGGCGGCCCGGTCCGTCAGGAAGAACTCCAACTGCTGCAAATCACCGATAATCCCCGGCAACATTCCCTGGAAATTGCTCCTCGTGTTTTTCTGGGAGGCGAATGGAGTACGCTTGAAGAGATCCTGGATACCGATGAAAACGCTACCCGCCTCTTTTTAGGATATTCCGGATGGGGCGCTGGGCAACTTGAAGGCGAAATTCTTCAGGGCGCCTGGGAAGTCTTCAATGTGGATCTCTATAAACTTTTCACCAACCCCGAGCAGAACCTTATCGGCAATGTCGAAACGCTCCGGAATTATCTTTCCGAAGTAAGCTCGGCCTGAGCATTCAATCGATAGGTTGGTTTTGCCGTTCAGGCGATATAGGCTTTAAGGGTTTTGCCGTAACTGGAGCGCCGTACCCGCAGAAGTGCCCGTTCTTTTATCTGACGTGCCCGTTCACAGGTAAGATTGAATCTTTTGCCAATTTCACCCAGGGTGTAGCGCTGATGTTCTTCGAGGCCGAAGTAGAGCCTGAGCACTTCCTGCTCCCGTTTGCTCAATGCTCCAAGAGCCTTCCGGATGTTTTCCTTTAAATCTGATTCTTCAAGATTTTCATCTGGAAGTTCCTGATTTTCATCGTATAAAATATCAAAAAGCGTGGTATCTTCCTGCATATCAACCGGCGCTTCAAGGGAAAGATGCTTTTCGATAAGATGGAGCACTTCTTTTATCTCATCACCAGTCATGCCGGTTTCATCGGCAATTTCATCAATATCGGGATATCGCGCAAGCTTCTGCTCGAGCTTTTTGACTGCCCGGCCTATTTTGTATACTACATATACCCGCTGAGCCGGTACCCTGACAATGCGTGACTGATCGGCAAGGGCACGAAGGATTGCCTGGCGGATTCTCCAGACAGCAAAGGAAATGAACCGTACGTTACGGGATTCATCAAAAAGCCCTGCCGCACGAATCAACCCGATATTGCCTTCACTCACAAGATCACTGAGCGGAAGCCCCTGATGCTTGTATGTTTTTGCAACACTCACCACAAAACGGAGATTGGCCACAATCATCTCGGTCAGGGCCTCGTGATTGCCCTTTCGTATTTCCGATGAAAGAAGAGCTTCTTCACTGGAACTGAGATTTTTTTCTTTGCCGATTTCAGCCAGATAATGCATCAGAGAGCTGTCTTTTGTTTTCATAAACAAAACCATGCTTTTTAAGTAACTAAAGATATTTCAGCTTTTTAACCGCTCAAACAACCTGATAGTCGTCCAGCTTCGTACTCCGGTTCAAATATTTAGTATTTAATTTCAAAAAAAGATTAAAGTGCCCAAATAAAATCTCCGATACATTTTAATGTAAAGTGCCTTAAAACTCTGATGCACCTCCCTTGTGTGCTTTCTGTTCACTCATAGCTTCCCCAAGACCTCTGAGTGCCGGAAGAGTTGAAAGGCTCCAATTTCTATAGAAAAAACGGATGCTTTTTATGGCATCCGTTTTTTTTATTCCTTCAGCGGTGCAATTGAACGAACCTCAACGATTATCGCCCCATGGTCATCAACCACTTTCCCCCTCACCCAAAACGCCTCCTGCCACGTAAGATAACGCACAAAAATAGTGTAGGCATCGGGAAACAACACCGTTTCACAGATCCCGGTCTCATCTTCAAAGGTCACAAACTGCATGGATTCACCGGATTTCGTGGCCACAGTCTTTGATGTCACGCACCATCCGGAAAAAACAACGAATCGGTTAACCTTCGATTTATTTATCATACTGATTTTAATAGTATTAGGAATTCTCCTGTGACTTACCAGTTGAATCGGATGACAGGCGGTGAGAAAGCCCGATGCGCCATACTCAAAGCGTAAAAGTTGAAGTCGTGAAAATGATCTGAACCGCGGCACACTCTTTTCTTCATTGAAACTGCGATAAAAACAGCGCATCTGCCAGAATATCTGCGGGCGGTTGTGTTTTGGTGACAAACTGTCGAGAGCACCGGCTTTAACCAGGTGCTCGGCATCGCTTTCATCAATGGAACATCGTTCAAGGAAATCATTAACATTCCTAAACAATCGGCCCTCGTGCCGCCGGTTAAGAATACGTTCCTTTGCTGTGGATGACAGTCCTTTGATCTGGCAGAGCCCTACGCTGATCGAATTGCCCCGGGCAATAAAACGGTCTTCACTGGCGTTCACATCCGGAGGATACACGTGTATCCCCAGCCGCTGTGATTCGCTGATATAAGCCTGGGTTGTATAAAATCCTCCATAATTGCTCATCACTGCAGCCATGAACGGCGCAGGATAATGGGCTTTGAGCCAGGCAGACTGGTACGATATCCGACAATAGCTCGCCGAATGGGGCTTACAGAACGAATACCCGCCGAAATGGAGGATCATCTCCCAGATCTGTTTCCCATGGTCCAGGAGTATTCTTTTTTGTTTTACCCCTTCAAAAAAGGCCCGCTGATACCGGGCAACCGCCTCTTCACTTTTCTGGCGGGTCACCAGTTTCCTGAGTTTATCGGCATGCTCATAGGAAAACCCCGCTACCGCCATCGCCACCCGGGTAACGTCCTCTTCATACACGAGTATGCCGTAGGAATCTTTGAGAAGCTCGCTCAGTGGAGGGATAATCTGTTTCCAGGGTTTGCCTTTCAGACGGTCGATATACTCATTGATCCACTTGTTTGCCGCGGGGCGTATTATCGATGAATGGATTACCAGATGTTCGAAATCACCCCGCCCGGTTTTCTCCTGGAGAAGGCGCATGGAGGGCGATTCCACATAAAAGACCCCGATCGATTTTCCCCGGGCCAGAAGGCGTTGTGTTGAGGGATCATGGGCCGGTTCCCAGGCCTGTTCATTAATCGAAATTTTTTCCTGTTTCAGGTTGGCCAGGGTATCCCTGATCACCGCAAGAGAGCGGTTGCCCAGAAGATCGATTTTAACCAGTCCCATGCGCTCGGCGCCGTCCTTTTCCCACTGAATAATCGGATATCCTTTGGCGGATATCTGTACCGGCGCTACCGAGGCGATTTCCATGGGAGTGATAATAACCCCGCCGCAGTGGGTCCCGATCCCCCGGGGCATTTTCAAAAGCCGCTGTGCAATCCTTATTATCTCCGGCCAGGGAGGGTCGAGGGGAATGTCTCTCAGTTTCGGATGCAGCCGAAAAACCTCTTCAATTTCATACCCCATGGGCGCCGCCATTGCCAAGAAAGGAATTTTTCCGGTAACCGTACTGATCTCGGATTCGGTCATGCCGTAGACCCGGGCAGTCTCACGGAGTGCCATTCGGGGACCGAAGGTCTGATGGGTCGCAACCATGGCTGCGTGTTTGCCGGTATATTTTTCAAAAACATAATCTAAAACATCATCCCGCTCATCCCATGCAAAATCGACGTCGATATCGGGTGGATCTTTGCGCTCCGGGCTGATAAACCGCTCGAACATAAGATTGTAACGTATTGGATCGACATTAGTTATGCCGAGACAGTAGGCGACCAGGCTCGCTGCCCCCGACCCCCTGCCGCAGGTACGGGGCGACTGCTTAACGATATCATCAACCACAAGAAAGTATGATACATATCTCTTTTTTTCGATAACACCGAGTTCGTATTCGAGGCGGTCGGTAATTTTACGGGTCAGCTCGGGATATCGGTAATGGGCTCCTTCATAGGCTTTTCTCCGAAGAAGCTCCGGCGGCGGTTCATCGCTGTTGAATTCCGGCATGATCGGTGCGCCGAAATCGGTCTTTGAAATCAGCGACCCGGCAAAATGTTCTGTAGCCGCAACAGCGTCTTCGAAAACCGCAAAACGGGCCCTCAGCTCTTCCCAGGGAACAATCACGGCATTTTCGGGAATACAATCCTCTTCAGGAAGCCGGGAAAGGGACGTATTGTTGTCGATTGCACGAAGAAGCCGGTGGAGCGCATAATCTTCCGGGGTAATAAATGCAGCCCACGGAACGATCAGCGCCGGAATGCCGCACCCACGAACAGCTTCAGGAAGCCGCTTGAGCGAGGTAATCCGGTAATATACCGGGAGTTTCCGGTGGAGCTCCATAAGCAGAGAGGTATCCCGGGTCGCCATAGTGAGCCCTGAAAAATGAGCTTTAAGCTCTCCCGCAAGATCGAACGACTTACTGCAATGCTTATGTGTTATTATCCTGCAGAGATTGGAATACCCCCGGTTACCGTGAGCATACACCAGAGCACTTACTCCATCGTGATAAAGCTCGGCCCCGATAATCGGCTTAAGACCATGTTTTTCGCAGAGATCCAGAAACAATGGAAGCGCATAGAGATTGTTCCGGTCGGTGAGGGCAATCGATGAGTAACCGTTCTTTTTTGCATATACGCAGAGCGCCTCGGGAGTATGCACCCCCCTGAGGATGGAGTAGTGAGTGGTTGTTGCGAGGAGCGGTGCCATGATCGTTATACAAGGGTTTCCCGCTGGGCGGGACTTTCGCGACGCTCCAGCAGTGGTTCAGTTTTAATTTCCGGACTTGTTCTCAGCAGTCAGCGACCAGCGGTCGTTGGTTTCGACCTGTTCTCAAATCTTCTCCCCTCATTCCATCATTCCAATCTGTTTCCCATAAAACTTCACCGAATTGATGCCGAATTTACCCCTGATTTTATCGAGGGCGTTCATGAGTTGATTTTCCTGTTCGTTGTCGACAAAGAGGTCGAGCTGGCCATAGGGAGAAGAGAGCTGTTGCAGTTGGATACTCATCTCGGTGAGACATATCCGCCGCTTGTACGACAAATTCAGCATGGTGCGACAGCAGTCGAAAATGCTCAAATCACCGTTGATCGGGGTGTGAAGGGATGTTGTGCGCCGGCTCCGGGAGTTGTCTTTGTAGGTGATTACAAGCACAATTTTCCGGGTAGCTATCCCCTGCTGTCGAAGTCTGACTCCGGCCCGTACAACGAGATTGAAAAGCTCGGATTTGATATACTCCAGATCGTTGGACTGTTGTTTCAGGCTTGCCTGTTCTTGTAGTGATGGTGCCGGGTCTTTCAGTTTCCGGACCGGGGTGGAATCGATCCCGTGGGAAAGGCGCTGGACCGTGGAGGCGATATCACCCAGGGCCTTTGACAGTTCCCGGGGCTGCAACACATGCAAGTCGCTGATTATGTTTAAATTAAACTGAATAAGTTGCCGGATTACCTTATGATCGATTCCCGGCAGAAAGGTAATAGGCAGGGGGGCCATAAATTCATCTTCACACCCATGAACAACCGAGCAGAGCCCGACCGGTTTGATCACCCGGGTGGCGACCTTGCTGACCAGTTTGCTCCCTGCCAGGCCGGCTGTGCATGGAAGGCGGTATTTGTTTTCGATCGTCTGTTTCAGCCGATAGCCGACATCGACCGCTCCGCCAAAGAGCCGCCGGGTTCCGGTGAGATCCACAAAGAGATGTCCCGGCCCGGCGGTTTCCACCTGGGGTGAAAGACGGGAAGCCTCGCCGGTCAGGGCGGCATAGGCCCGGTCGTATATCGACGGCGTGGGGTTGAGTATGCGAAGGTCCGGGCACCGGCGCCGGGCTTCATCCAGAAGCATCCCCCGATAGAGCCCCGCCTCCCGGGCCTCCGAGGAAAAATCCAGCACCACCCGCCGGGTTGCCCCCGCCGAGACCACCGCCACCGGCCAGGATTCCAGCCGCGGATTAAGCGCCCGGGCTACCGCGGTGTAGAAATTCACTATGTTGATGTGCAGAATGTTGCGCATGAGTATACGAAGTTACGAGTTCACGAAGTGACGAGCGTAAGAGGACGATTTTTGCTTCCCACGTGCGTTCGTGCGCTCGTGAACCCGTACGCTCGTACACTCACCCCTCAAGCATCTCCTTCAACCGCTTCGCGTTCTGAGCTGCCTGGCCTTTGGAGTGGTTGTTAAATGCCACCATTACCCTGTGGGCCGTTGCAGCCATGGTCTGGATCCTGGGGACCCACTCCATGAGTTCATCATCGCTGTACAGGTAGTCGTACCGGGAGACATTGTCGCCGGTCCACCAGTTCTGTTGGTTTCTTCCATGAAAACGGACATAGGCAAAATCTGCGGTGGTGATCTCGGTCGGCTTGAGCAGTTTGGGTAAATCGGGTTCATCAACACTCACCAGCGCGACATTCCGTTTTTTGAGCCCGTTATAGACCGAATCGTTCTGCCATTCACTGTTGCGAAACTCCACGGCAAGGGGAATATGCTCGAATTCGGCACAGAGTGCATCGAGATATTTCCGCGACCGGGGAACATAATGGAAACTGTAGGGGAACTGAAGTAATACCGCACCAAGTTTCCCCGCTTCGGTCAGGGGCCCAATCCCATGCTTGAACACGGCGGCGTCTTCCCTGAAATTCTTGATCTCATGGGTCAGACTCTTATGCCCTTTCACCACAAAAGTGAAATCATCACCCGTCATATGGGCCATTCGCCCCATGGTCCGCTGGTCCGGTTGACGGTAATAGGAAAAATTGAGCTCGGCCAGCGGAAACATTCCGCTGTACAGCTCCAGAAAATCCTTCGGCGCGGTCCCCGGCGGATACACCGGGCCAACCCACTCCTTGTAGGAGTAACCGCTTGTTCCTATGAGTATTTGTTGTTTCATGCTTAGTAAGAATGAGTATCGTTGTCACAAATCGAATTATTTGTGATGCTTAGGGCCTGGGGGTCTATTCCCTCCCCCGGTCGGGACCATGCTAAAACCCAGCTTGGAAAATGCTTTTCCTGATAGCCCAGCCCCCCGGGCTCCGCCCTTCACACACACAGATACCCTCTCGCTTTTTCAAGCCGTTTTCCGACTCTTCCGATATCTTCCAATCTCCTGATTCTTCTCCCCTCCTTTCTCATAGAAAGAATGGTGTTTACTGTTATATGGCCTATCCCCGGTACCCGGAGCAGATCGTACTTGTTTGCCCGGTTGAGATTGATCGGGAAAAATTCCGGATGGCACCGGGCCCAATGTTCTTTGGGATCTATGTCGAGGGCCAGATACCCTTGTCTGTCCAGCGGGATATCCTCGGGAGCAAAACGGTATTTCCGCATGAGGAAATCGGTCTGGTACAGGCGGTGCTCCCGGGTCAGGAGGTCTGCATTGCTCTGCAGTGAATGCTCTCCCGGAAGGTCGGCGGTGCCGGCACCCCGCTGATAGGCGCTGAAGTAGATACGGTTGAGTTTCAGTTTGTTGTACAACCCGCCAGCATACCGGACAATATCCCTGTCGGTTTCATCGGCCGCACCCACAACAAACTGGGTAGTCTGTTTCACCCGGCTGTATTTCATTCCTTTACCCGTTAGTTTACTGATATATTTCAACGGGCGAATTACATCATTGAAATAGTCTTTTCGGCCGCTCAAAAGCCTGAAATGATTTTCACCGGGCGTTTCGATATTGATCGAAACCATACCGGCCAGCGAAACCGCCTCTTCGATGGCGCCATCCGATGCGCCGGGAATGATTTTCAGGTGCATATACCCTTTGAATTTGTGCTTTTTCCGTAAAATCCTCGCTATCGCCGTGATCCGGTCCATGGTGCTGTCCGGCGTGCCGATCACGCCGCTGCTGAGAAAAATACCCATCACTTTTTTCCGGGTATAGTAGTCCATAAACACTGACGCCACCTCCTCGGGACGTAAACTGCACCGGGGAACATCACGCTCACTCCTGATCGGGCAGTACTTGCAGTCGTTACTGCACACATTGGAGATCAGGGTCTTGAAAAGAAATCGCTTCTCCCCGCTCCCCGGCAATGCCGCCGGATACACCCACCGATCATCCCCCGACCGGTGACGGCGCTCCTTGTCGTTGCTTCCACAAGCACAGGATAAATCATATTGAGAATCCTGCGAGAGGAGGTGGAGTTTTTGGAGAGTGGTTGGTTGTTTGTGTATGTTCATTTTACGAGCGTACGCTCAACATCTCCTCATAACCCCCACCAATTTCCCCACGACCCACACATCCTTATCATCAAAAACGATCATATCCCCATAGGCCGGGTTTTCGGCGCGGAGAATTATGTGGTCGTTGTGGCGGATAAAGCGCTTGAGCGTGGCATCGCCATCGATAATCACCACCGCGACTTCGTTGTTTTCCACCATAGACTGCTGACGGACTATCACGATATCACCATCCATAATACCGATATCTTTCATGCTGTCCCCGCTGATACGGAGGGTAAAAAGCCCTTCACCACGGAAAATTGTCCGGTCGAGCGTAACATAACCGTCGAGATTCTCCACCGCGGTAATCGGTTTGCCGGCCGCAACCCGCCCGACCATGGGTACCCGGAGCCCGGAATCGTCTTTCTCCATCTCGAATCCCACCACAATCTCGATCCCCCGGGCTTTGCCGGGAATGCTCCGGATATACCCCTTTTTCTCGATCAACCGAAGGTGCTGGCGGGCACTGTTGATACTCTTATACCCAAGTTTCTCGGCAATCTCACGAACGGTGGGCGGCGCACCACGATTCTTCTGGCTGTGGATCACAAACGAAAGAACACGATGCTGTTCGGGGGTAAGATCTCGCATAAAACTCCCTTGTGAAATGAAAGAATGCTCACTCCTATAATATACTGTACATTTGAACAGTATGCAAGTGGAATTTGAGGTCACGAGCGCACGAAGTCACGAGCGTAAGAAGTCACGAGCGTAAGAGGACGGTTTTTTACTCCACTCGTGCGCTCGTGACCTCGTCCCTGCCCCTCGCCCTATTTCACATAGGTCAACCTTCGCTTGAACAACCGCGTTTCCTGTTTGTTGTCGACAGCGGTCATGCGGAGCATGTATGTGCCTGAGGCGATTTTGTCGCCGGTGCGGTTGAGGCCGTTCCAGGTGATACGGTTGAGACCGGGGCGCATGCTCCGGGAGGGGATTTTCAGGTCCCAGACAGTCCGTCCGAGCATATCGAATATGCTGAAATGAAGTTCCCGGATGCCCGAATAGGGCAAGGAATAGAGGATCGTAATGGTATTTCTGAAAGGATTGGGAAAGGTATTGACCAGGGCAAGGTTCCATGTTTTGAAACCGGTTTTGAACTGCTGCAGAAACGTGTTGTCACCAACAACCAGATAGCGGTACTCCTTCGCCCCGCCCGAAACGATGGTTTTGCAGTCGGCACTGTCGTCTACCCAGGTTTTTGTTGCAGGATCGAATAGTTTAATGCGATAATTCTCCGGCGTCGATGACAGGATCTCGTAGTGAGCGGTTATCTGCTTTTTGTGTTCGGAGTCGTTGGAGAAAAGGAGCGGGAAAACAGCGCCGTTCCCTTCCAGTCGGTGGACCAGACTGTGTCCGTATTGCCGACCGCCGGCTTTATCATAGATACTCACCGATATGTTGCCGTGTGACGGCGGTTTCCGGTAATAGGTGACCATTCCCTCCCCCGGCGAATAACCGCAATACACCGAGGTAATTTTCCCCATTCCTTTCACCCGAGGCACAAGCCGTATGCGCCATTCACTGGTCTTCTTTCGGCGGGCAAGGAAGGTCGTTTCGCTCTGCGGAACGGTCGACATGCTCAGAGGAACCGGTGGGAATTTCAGGGTTACCATGGTATCGGCACGGTTGTACACCGTATGCCCCGCGGCATCACCGGATACAATGGTCATGGTATCCGATCCGATCAACCCGGGAACATAGAGAGCTTCGGAAAGGAAAATATCCCCCTCGGGGCCGCCGCCTTGTTCCCAACGGTAGAATTCACAGCTGTCGGCCCGGGAACCGGTGGCCGCAAGGATATCACTGATCCGCATGTCAAACTTGAATGGTATCGCACAATCGGTCCATTCGTTGGGAGGAAGCTCGAGGTTGAAGGTGTCTTTGAGCGAAAGCGTTACGGCTTTTCCGAAATCTACCGATTCATTTTCCTTTGTTTTTATCCAGATCAGACGTCCCGGAAGGCAGTCAAAATAACCCAGTGAATCGTATTTATCCGAATATTCAATCCATTTCTCGTTATCGTATCGATTATCCTCGCAGGGGAACCACCTGAATATCCGGGCCCGCTTCCTGTTGTAGGACCATGATGCTCCCGATTGCACGGTGTTTCTCATCATGAAAGCTACCGATGCACTTTCCGGCGTGGCGGTGGTATGCACGGGATACCATTCCATGGCCTCGGTGGCGAGCGGATCGGACAGGGGACGGACTGTCTGCCGCGAAAGATTAACCGTATCCACATGAACACCGTCATCGACAACAAGCAGAATCCGCATGCCGTTGTCTTCGGTCCCCCGGCTGTCAATGAAACTCACGATCGTATCGGAAGTCGAACTCAGGATTCCCGAACTATCCGGAGCGGGTTTGTCGATCGATTCCCCGCCCTTTGCATAGTAGAGCCGCCACCGGGCATTCCCCACGTTGTCGCCGAGAATAAAAGTATCCGATATCGTGCTCTGTACCGCCATATCGACAACCGTTGTGGTTTCACTCTCAAAAGTAATCTCGGGCGAGGCCGTATCGATCATGGGAATAAGGGGGATTTTCAGGTCGTTGGAATAGAGTGCGTTGGTTTTTATGTAAATCAGATCGAGGGATGTATCCAGTACCGTATTCCGTTCCACCACATATTCTGTACCGATAAAGCGGTATAAGCGGATATCGCCGGCTGTATACCCCGATGGTATCGAATCATAGGCAAATCCCAGATAGAAAGGCTGGGACGGCTGCGGGTTTTTGAAATACATCCCCACTCCCACCGGATCGAGACCCTTCAGAAGCGCAGTGTCGGGTGAATAATTATAAATAATATCAGTCGTGGGCGGAATCGTATAGGTACTGTCTTTCCACAGGCGGACATTCCGGTTGAACAGTTTGACCGTGTCCCGGGTGAAATAGGTCACGCTTTGCCATGTATATGACGGCGTCTCCAGGGTTTTTCTGGATGAATCGGTGGGAAGGGAGGGCGCCCCGCCACTCCGCTTGAGCCACATCGAGATACAGTAAAGAGCATCGAACACAAGCTCATCATGGTTAAATTCAATCGAATCGACATTGAATGTATCAGTGACCGGGAGCCAGACCGCCGGGGTATCGAGGCTGCAGAAGCTGGTATCCAGATGTATCCCATAACGCCGGTCGATATTGTCGTAATGATCGACTCGCCAGGTGATAATGATCTGGTTGACCGAAGTATCGAACCGGGCATCGACGATATCGATGGAATTGACAATACTTCCCGTATCAGCGGCAGGAGTCGAATCGGTTGCCGATGAATTCTGCGTGACAAGAGACCAGAGGCCGTTTTTACGTATCTGGAGGCCGAACCGGTAGCGGGTATTGGCATTGAGCCCTTCGGCGGTATCAACGGTATCGGTAGCACCGGGAACCAGAGTCATCAGCGTGAGGGCTCCGGGCGGGTCTTCGGGGATCTCCTGCGTGCCGTACCATATTTTAATACTGTCGACACCGGAGATTTCACTCCACGAAAGCCGGATTGTTTCCGAATTGAGCGCCGTGGCCCGCAGCACGACCGGATTGTCGGGCCGGGGATTGCCAACCGTAAAGTCGGCCTTTGCACTATCCTCGCTGTACAGAAGATTCTTTCCTTCCAGAACAGCCCGTACATAAAGGGTTCTGGATTCACCGGCAAAAAGCGGGTCGGAAAGAGTAACCGACCAGGTATCGGCAACGGTTCCGGCTATAATGGTCGAAACATCATACCACCGGGTGGATGAAGTATCTGAAAAATCTCCGGTCTGGGAAAGACCATACCATATGCCGATTCGAGCAACATACTGTGTGTCGATGCTCGATATGCTGTCGAGAGTCAGCCGGATCGAGTCCCCTCCCAGATAGGTGCCGGTCATAATCAGATCATTAACCGGCCGGGTTGTGTCTTCCATTACAACAAGATCACCGTTGATCGATCTGAACCCTGAGGGATGACCGTGTATCCATTCCACTGATGTCATAAATCCGTATGCCGTATCGCCGGACGCGAGTTGCGGGACAGTAACCGTATCGAAAGCAGGATCTCCCCTGTTTTGCAGGTTAGATACACTGTATTTCGTAAGTTGAGTTCCCAAATTCTGATCGGTGGGAAGAGCATTTGGCCGGATCCACAACTGGATCGAATCGGCAGAGGGGGGTTCGAAGAGAGATGTACTTATATCCGAATGGCCTTCAAATGATAATGCTACGGTCGTATCATTGATATACTGTCCATCAAGCCTGATCGGATTCTGGTCTTCTTCATACACAAGAAGTGAATCGGTCAGAAAAGCGGTATCCTTTCCCCCGGGGCCATCAACGATAAGCCCGACAAGATAGGACCCGGCCGTCTGATAAACATGAGTCGGATTCTGCTCTGTTGACGTATTACCATCACCGAAATCCCACAGATATCCGGTAATGGCGCCCTTTGAAGTATCGGTAAATTGAACCGCCGTTGCCCTCAGTGCGCTCCCCCGAGCATCGAACCCTGCAACCGGCGGCTGATAGAAGAGGAAATGATTTTTCGCAGGGATCTGCTGGACATTACCTGCGCTGTCGACCGCCCGTGAAGCCACAGTATAGGCGGTATCGGTGAACTGATTATCATTTATTGGATAGTGCCATGACACCGTACCGGTTGCAGAAAGCCATAACGAATCGCCGTCAACCCACGCATTACCATTCCAGAATCGTCCACTCACCCTGCTTTGTATGCTGATACGCACCGATTGTATTCCTGCAGTCGGATCGGAAGCTGTTCCTTTTACCGTATCGATCCATGCCGAAGGGTTCATCACTGAAGCGGGAGCAGGAGTGATCACCAGACTTGTAGGCGGGGTAATATCAAATGTTGTCGTGTCGCTCGCCCAGGCCCCCACATTCCCCACGCTGTCCTTGAACTGGGCGTAGATAATTTTTGCCCCGTCACCGCCCGAAGAAATGGTAATGCTGTCTGCCGAATTCCAGGGTTTCCACACTGCAAGAGGATTCTGTGACAGAGCGATCCGCATGCTGTCGGCGCCGCTTGCAGTCAGCCGCAGATAAGGGTCTGTATCGCGGGTATAGCCGTTCTGATCGGTAATCAGAATTTCCGGATTAAGGGGAGGGGTATTGTCATAGGTAATGTCTCCCGCGGCAAGAGAACTCTGCAGGTTACCGACCCGGTCGATCCCCCGGGCCCAGACCGAAAAAACACCGTCGGTGAGATTAGATGCGGCAAGGGGGTAATACCAGGAACCGGCGCCGGTTGCAGGAAGCCATATGGGAGTGGCGGATGCGGTCCAGGCGGAACCGTCCCACCAGGTGGAATTCAGCTGGCTCTGAATGCTTACTTCAATGAGCGAAACACCCGCTGCATTATCCGAGGAAGACCCCTGGATTCGTCCGCTCCAGCTCGTGCTGTTGAATGTTCCGGCCGTGGTTATTATTGCTGAAGGCGGAGTGATATCATAGGTGGTGGAATCACTGATCCATATTGAGCGGTTATCGTTGGCATCGCGGTACTGCACATAGATTCGCGCACCATTGCCCGATCCCACGCCCGAGATATCGATACTGTCGGTGGTGCTGTAGTTTTTCCAGGAGATAGTATCGCTTGCCGCCAGGCCGATTCTCATTTCGACAACATCGGTAGCATAGAGCGACAGGGGCGGCGTTGGATCGGCGGTGAAGCCGCTGCTGTCGATAATCGCAATCTGAGCGCCCGCCGGACCACTGCTGTCATAGGCAAAGGATGCCGCGGTGGCTGTGGCCTGCTCGTTGCCCGATGAGTCGACTGCTTTACACGTGATATTGTACTGACCGTTACTCAAACTGCCCACAGGAATATTCAGCGACCAGTTCCATGAATTTGCGGCTCCGAAAGTAAGTGTTGCCGAGAGAAAACCGGCGCTCCCCCACCCCGAACCGGTCCAGTACCCAGGCGGTGAAACCCGCTCGACCTGGACCAGCACCTGTTCCACACCCGAGGTCGAATCGGCTGCAGTGCCCGATACCGCTCCGGGCCAGGCGCCGCTGTTGTAGGTACTCGTCGTGGTAATAGCCGATTGCGGATCGGCGCCGTCGTAGATTGTATTATCACTCACCCATCCGGAAACATTTCCTACGGCATCCTTGAACTGCGCATACACACTCACCGGACCGTCTCCCCCGGCCGCAACAGGGATACTGTCGGGGGTGGCATACACTTTCCACGTAGTGGTATCGGCGCCGAAAGCAAGCCGCATGTTGTCTGCATTCGATGACGTAATAGTCAGGGGCGGGTCGGCGTCGTTGGTATAGCCGTTGTTGTCGGAAATTGTTACTGATCCCGAGGGCGGCGTGTTGTCATAGGTGATATAGGTGGTATCGAGCACGATCTGCAGATTCCCCGCATTATCTTCGGCCCGGGACTGAATAAGACAGGTACCGTCGACAAGACCGGCGTCGAGGAGTTCGTATTCCCACGAAGTTGTGCCTGTGACAGACAGCCAGATCGTATCCCCTTCTGCAAATTGCCATCCACTGCCGTTCCAGTTCTGACTGGTGGACTGGTTGAAAATACTGATTTTGACCGAAGCTATCCCGGATTGCGGAGCGGCGTCGGTGGCACTTCCCTTAATCGAATCACCCCAGGATGAAGCATTGAAACCGCCGGTGGTTGAGATATCGGAATTGGGCGGGGTACCGTCATAGAATGTACTGTCCACAACCCAGTAGGATTCATATCCCTGAGAATCCCTGAATCGTGACCAGAGATATTTCCATCCACCGGTCGAGCCGACAGTCACGTTCTGGAGTTGAGGATCGGAAAAAGCGACATACGACCCGCCGGCAGGAGGATTTTGACTGTTGGAGCCTTCAAGGACCTTCACCCCGGTAGCCTGGTCTGCCGAAAGATGGCAGCTAATCGTAGTTGTATTCGAATACCCGTTTCCATCCTCGACACTAATGGAAGGATTTTCCGGTCCGGGGGCGTCGTAGGAAAAGGAACCGGTTCCGGAAGATGATTGCACATTTCCCGCTTTATCATAGGCCAGGGAGGATATGGTATATGTTCCCGAGCCTCCCTCATTGAGTGACGCTGTATCGATTTCATAGGACCAGACCCCGCTTGCGAGGGTCGCTTTCAACCATGTTTCGGTTGACAACCAGGCTGAGCCGTCCCAGTAACGATTCCCTGTCCCCGGTGCCTTGATGGTGATTTTTACCGAGTCCCCCCCGGCTACTTCCCCCGAACCGTCGGACATTGTTCCTTTAACAGAATCATGAGGATGCCATGTGTCGGGGATAAATGAACCGCTTGTTATTATCGCTGATGTCGGTGGGGTGATATCGTAGATTGTGGAGTCTTTGACCCATGCCGATGGATTGGAACCATCGGTAAATTTCGTCCAGACAATGTTTTTACCTTCGGAAGTAAAGGTAATGCCGTTATAAGTCGATGCCACAGGTATGAAGGAGTATGAATTGGTGTCGAGTGTTATGGCCATCTGGTTTGCGTTAGCATGAACTACGGTAATAAGGGGGGTATTGTCGTTTGTATACCCGTTGTTGTCCTGGATAGTGATTGTGCCGCCCGGAGAATTATCGGGAGCGAATGCACAGACGACATGCGCCCATCCGTTCTGAGAAGCGGGGGCTGAAGTCCATCCCATGCCCGCGTTTCCCGCGGTACCGATTTGCCGTCTACTTGCCGCACTGTGATATATTCCCCAATTAGTAATATCCCACATTTCCTGTTGTCCCGATTCAGTTGGAGCGGGATCATCCCCTCCGTTGACAAAGAGGGCATCAACCAGCCATGCCCCGTCGGTTATCGTCGTAACATCAGTTAAAATGTTTGTCCCGGATGTCAGTGTTGTTGAATCTTCCGCTTCAGGGGCTTGCTGGGCGGCGCCAAAAAAGGAAATTGCCCCCGCGGAACCGGGATCAAATTCTCCCTTAAAAAACACCGAACATCGATAGGTTCCGGCGGCAGGAAGAGAATCCTCGAGCATATACCATATCTGTGAACATAAAGAATTTGTCCCATAATAGGATGATGCCGCATAGATTGCCTTTTTGTTGTTAAATTTGATACTGTCAATTCGAGCGGCATTTGTGTTATTGTTATCCCACTGTGCGCCCGATATGCTGAAAACAAGCAGCCGATTGACTCCATTCCCAATAGTATGGTTCCATCCGAATTTTACATCTTCGTAGAGTACCCCTGCATTACTGGTTGCATCAACAGTCATAAATGCATACGAGGTTTGAATTCCCACAACCAGTAAAACCAGAACGATAACTCGATAAATTTTTATTGCGGATGCAATAGTTTTCAAGGCAGGCCCCCACTTTCCAGACTGAACTCTATTGTTCGACCCTAAATGTCGTCACGATCCAAGGAAAACACCATATATGTTGTATATATACTAGATTATAATATTCCTGTCAAACCAGAGTAAAGAGACATATGCATCTTTTAGAGAAAAGATGAATTTCCGGAATAATCCGCCCCTATGGCTCTGCATTCGTACCCTCCCGGGTTCGTACGCCCCCGGGCACGGGATTTGCTTTACACGTAGTATTGCAAAACAACAACGAGTAATCCTTTCAATCTTTTCTCTAAACAAAGAGGTGGTTCTATGGCTAAGAAGGTGGTTCTGTTCGGTGGTTCGAGTGAGGTCGGTGTTGGTGTTGCCGAGATAGTTTCCCAAAAGGGGTATGGTCTTCATCTGGTTGGACGGAATGAGCCGGGTGTCAGGGAGATTGCCGGGCGGTTTGACGGCTCCTATTCTGTGGGTGATTTTACCGATTTTTCCACGTTTCCCCGGGTTGCCGAGGAGATCGAGGGGGCGGTTGATGGGTTGCTCTACTGTGCAGGAACGATCAACCTCAAGAGTCTTCACCGGTTTTCAGAGAAAGATTTCATCGAGGACTACACAATCAATGCGCTGGGGGCTGCACTGGCTGTTCAGTCGTTACTGCCCCATCTTGGAAATGCCGCGGATGGTGCATCGGTCGTGCTTTTCTCCAGTATTGCGGCAAAAAAGGGGTTTCCATTTCATGCATCGATGAGCATGGCCAAGGGAGCGGTCGGTGGGTTGACCGTTGCCCTGGCCGCAGAGCTGGCTCCCCGCATACGGGTAAACGCCCTGGCGCCATCCCTGGTACAGACCAAACTTGCCGGACATATTCTTCGCACCGACAAGAGCAAAGACTCCATCGCAGCCCTCCACCCCCTCAAACGGCTGGGAACAAAAGAGGACATCGCACAGCTTGCAGCATTCCTCCTCATGCCCGAATCCGGATGGATTACCGGTCAGATTATCGGCATCGACGGCGGCCGGTCAACCCTGGAGACAAAATAGCTCTTCAAGCCTGTAAACTTAGTGCATCTCGTTCGATACCGGTTTCCTTTCGCTTCCCGATCAATGACCAATTTAGGATTATTTTCAATCGCTATTCCTCCCGAACCTGGTCTTTCTATTGTATCGATCTCAAATTCAGATGTTTTGCGGCTGGAACTGGATATACTCGAAAGCGGCAATAAAATTGGTGGAATACAAATAAAGTTTTATCCGGAATCAAAGGATTTGCACTTGCGTGAAGGAATTCTGAATGATGTGGCGACCGTGCAGATGGTTACTTCGAATGCAAAGCCAATCGAAATTGCCAATATTTTTTCTGATCTCGAAAAAATGAACAGCAACAATCTGATGCCTTCGAACACAATCAGTTTTAAGAAATACTCGGCAAGTCCCGAAGAAATGCGAAATACTGAATTTGTCGAGACATTGGCTGCCTCGGTAGCGATAAATATCATTCTTACCCCTCTGACAGGTTCAATCGTTGCTCCTAACACGAGCTATTTCTATGGGGCGAACAAAGATAAATTTCATTCGAAATGGCACGGGTATGTTGTTTCGAATTTTCAATTGGTAAACAATACGAATGTGAAAGGTATAATCAATGCTATCCTGCAAACATATACAGCGAGCGATAAGCTTCTTTATATTATGGATTATATCATCCACTCAATACGAATTGAGGGAAATTTCGAGGTCTCTGTAGATTCATATATTTTATATGATAACAAAGGCTGCGATATAATTTTAAAAACAGGTAAAAGAGCAAAAGGATATATCGATGAAATTAATGAAAAGCATATTGTATATAGAAAATCATCATTTTCAAAGCACCAAATTAACTTAAAAAAGAGATTCGTAAAAATGACTGTTTGCGGGGAAGATACAAGTTGGATCTCAGAGTAAATTTGCTGTACCACAAAAATCCCAAAAAGACTTCTGAAAGATATGAACTTGGAGGATAACTTCGGAATTTTCTATTTGTGGGCAATTTTATTTGTGAGGAATTTTTGGAAAACATAATTAAAGCAAAGTCTGAAAATATACCTGAAATTGTAGATATTTGGTACGAAACTTCAATAATTGAAGGTTTTTTGCAAAAACAAGAAAAGTATTGAATTTTATAAATTGAAGGGCTTTTCTGTAGTATCTGAATCAAAAGATGAAGAGACAGGAGAAAAAGAATTTGTTATGCAGTGGCACAAATAAAACAGCACATACGAGCGAATATGCGGTTCCGCTACGCTCCACCAAAATTGGCCATTGGCCAACTTCGTATATCCGATAGAACGTTGTCGGAAACCTGATATTTGTGTAAGATAACAAGAAATGATAGGAGGAAATGTAAATGGATAGAAACGAAATAGTAAGCATAATTGAAAAATCTTTCCGGAAGCAAGTAAAAAAGGATACAACAGTTAAAAATGCATTTTTACTTGTGCACTCAGACAAGCTGAATATTGATATATATATTGCAGAAGGTAAAACCGGGCACATGGATGCGAATCCGCACCAGCCAAACCATTTGGCTAGCGTGGGTAAATTGTTTACCGCAACCATCATAGGTATGCTCCACGACAAAAACAAGTTGTCATTTGATGACAAAATCAAGGAGTATATCGATGATGAGTTAATGAATAATCTCCATGTTTTCGAGGGTAAAGATTATTCAAACGACATAACTATTTGTCAATTGCTCAATCAAACGTCCGGTTTGCCTGATGTTTTCTTTCCGCTCTATGAGAAGATGGTTAATGATCCAGGCATGAGGATCACCACGAGAAAGGCAATTATTTGGGGCAAACAAAACTTAAAACCGAAATCAAAACCTGGCGAAAAGCATTTGTACACTGATACAAACTACTACCTTTTAGGCTTGATAATTGAAAACATTAATGGAAAACCATTTCAGGAAGTTCTTCATCAGCTTATTTTTGAGCCTCTGGGGATGAAACATGCATACACGAATGATTTTACTGAACCCGAGAAACCATCAAAATATCCAACCGCAGAAGCGTTGATAAACAATGTGGATTTTACGAAAATTGAAGGCATTGCTCCGTTAGATCATGCGGGTTCCAGTGTAATTGCACCACTGGACGAGTATTTGATATTTATGAAGGCACTTGTTGATAAAAAAATACTGAAGGAAGAAACCCTAAAAAGGATGATAGCTGATGCCAGGCCAATGGGGTTTCCTGCCCTTGGAATATATTATGGCTATTCTATATGGAAGTTTGTGACTGTTCCAATTGTTATGCCATCAAAGTTCAACTGCTGGGGTTGCGTGGGAGTTACAGGTGCGTTTATGTTCTATCATCCAAAAACAGAATCGTACATAATTGGCACATTTAATAACTCATCATACAAAACAAAAGCACTTCGCTTTATGATATCAAAAGTGATTAACAATTTGTTGAAAATGTAAAAAGAAAGAACTTTTGGGGTCATTGAACGAAGGTCCCTCATTTCAACTGCCAATAAAAAAACGCTCAATGCTTACCACGCAGCCCACGCATGCCGGCATTACCAGCATGAATATAATAAGCATTTTCGACGTGGGTTTATAAAGGGAATGGAGATCCCCTTTCCAAATCATGCATCCCTCCCCTTTCCAAATGCTCTGATATTTTGCTCCATATTCGAATTGAAAAATATAACAGCCTTGTCAAAAACAATACGCGAATACGCCGATATCTGCCGATAAGAAAGATAAAAACAGCAAAATATCAGCGATAATAAGCCCAATTAGCGTTATCGGAGTAAAGAATGGGATAGCCGGCTAATCGTGCCAAAGCACAGGCATTCGGGCAATTGTCATAAAGAAATATTCCTGTCTTTATCATTCCATGAACCGGCCCGAATTCTTTGTGCATGGTTTTTCGACCTGCTAAAGTATATTTTCAACTCCTATGATACAAAAAGATTACATCCTCAGAATGATCGAACAACTCGGCAAAGTCCTTGCCCGTGTGCTGCTGAAAAAGAATGCACAAAAGCACGAAGAAGCCACTCTGGATATCGAAAAAGCCTCCGGCGCAATTCTCGGTATCGATTTCAGCCTTTTAGATACGCTCTCTTCACCCGCGATTGCCGAACTCCTGGGGATTTCTATCGCCCCTTCAACAGGAAGCATGAAATGCCTTATCGCAGGACGCCTGCTGAAAGAAAAAGCCGATATTCTCAAATTATCCGGGAAAGATTCTGCCTCTACCATTCAATACTATCAAAAATCGCTCTATTTGTATCTGAAAGGTATGCCCACGATGGGCTACACCGAGCTTGACACAACAGAGTGGCGTAATGACATACGGATACTTGCAGATATTCTGGGCGATTCGATTTCCGGGGATTTAATGATCATGATGCGCCGATTATAACAGTCGACACGATATTTAATGAGCTTGCAGCCGGTTGGATTAGGAGCATTTGGAAGGGCATTCCTTCCCCTTGAACCCTGGTAGGCCAAAATTCTTGCGGAAATACAAATGCAGAAAGTGTAGAATTCGTAGTAGCCGATGCCCAAAGAAACGCAAGGAGTGAATCCCTATTATAAGAAATAGTCGTGATGCAGCAAAAGAGCGCAAAGGCTCAGAGATACCGCTTTATTTCCTGAGGAAAACGACAACCCCGAGCTCAGGATAGACCGTGAAATGCGCCTGCTCTATGCAAATCCAGCGGCGCTGAAACTCGTGGTGGAGGCCGGCAATAGAATCGGCGACAAGATACCGGCCCAATGGCATTCTCTGGTAGAATCTTTGTCGACTGAAGAGAAACAGAACAGCGTTGATGTGACGCTTGGTGAAAGGGTCTATTCCTTTGTCGCTATGCCCATCCCCGATCGCGGCTATGTCAACATATACGCCACCGACATCACCGAGCGTAAACAGGCGGAAGTCGAGCTGCGGGAAAATGAAAATCAACTGAGAATCCGGAATGAAGAACTGGTTGCCGCAAAAGAAAAAGCGGAAAGAAATGAAAAAGAACTCAAGAGGACACAAGAGATAACTCATGTAGGTAGTTGGTATCTGGATACCGCAACCAATCAGGTCGTTTGGAGTGAAGAACTCTACCGGATGTACGGATTTGATCCCTCACTTCCTGTGCCGCCTTACACCGAACACATGAAGCTGTTCACTGCTGAAAGTTGGGACATTCTATCATCTTCACTGGCAAACACCAGAGAAACGGGAGTACCCTACGAACTTGAACTGGAAATGGTAAGGAAAGACGGCAGCAATGGTTGGATGTGGGTGCGTGGAGAAGCAGTTCTTGATAGCGAGAAGAAAATAATCGGTCTTTGGGGAGCTGCCCAGGACATAACAGAGCGCAGAAAGCTGCAGGATGCCCTCCTAGAGAGTGAAGCCCTGCTGGATAGAACCGGACAAATGGCTCGAGTTGGTGGCTGGGAGCTCGATCCCGCCACAAACGAAGTCACGTGGACCAAAGAAACGTACCGTATACACGAAGTCCCTTTTGATGACAAACCGCCACTGGAAAACGCTCTTGAATTCTGGCATCCCGATGACAGGCCGATTCTGGCGAATGCTATTAAAAAGGCCCTTGCCGAAGGAAAACCCTATGACCTCGAGCTAAGGTTCATTACGGCGAAAGGACGTCATCTCGTTGCCCGAACAATCGGCAAACCCATTTTGGAGAACAATGAGGTTGTCAGACTACAGGGTTCGTTTCAGGACATAACCGAACGCAAAGAAGCGGAACAGACTCTTGCTGAAGAAAAAGAACGCTTGGCTGTCACCCTTCGCAGCATCGGTGATGGAGTCATAACGACCGATGTAGAGGGCAACGTTACTATGCTCAACAAGGCGGCAGAGCAAATGACGGGGTGGAATTCGGAGGCTGCTACCGGACGACCATTGATGGATGTTTTCAATATTGTCGATGAAGACACACGGCAAAAGCGAGAAAACCCGGTTGAGAAAGTTCTTAGAACAGGGCAAACAGTTGATTTGGCTAACCATACATGCCTTATTGGCAAAAACGGCCGCGAGGTTGTCATAGGCGACAGTGGCGCCCCGATTCTCGACAGAGAGAGCAACATCATTGGCGTTATACTTGTATTCCGGGACATAACTGATAAACAGAAACTCGACGAATCAATGCAACGGGCGCAAAGATTAGAATCTCTTGGCGCCCTTGCCGGCGGCATTGCCCATGATTTCAATAACCTCCTCGGGGGCATATTCGGCAATATCGACCTCGCTCTTGAGGGAATCGGTGATGGAGAACATGTCCGGCGATATCTGGGCAGAGGCATCGGGGCTCTGGAAAGAGCAAAAGACCTTACGCAGCAGTTGCTTACCTTCTCAAAGGGAGGGGCACCCCGCAAAAAACCGGTAGATATCTCCCGAGTACTGGAGCAGTCACAACACCTCTCCCTGAGCGGTTCAAGTATCGATTGCTCGATCAACATTGCTCCCGAGACATCTACAATCGAAGCGGACGAAAACCAGCTCTGCCAGGTATTCAACAATGTGATGATAAACGCCCGCCAGGCGCTGTTGACTTTTTCCGCCGTGGCCGAAACCTTTCCGGCAACCAGTGCACGGCCCTTTATTTATCGTAATATATATACGGCACTTTGCGGATACAACAAATTTAATTCTTTTCCGTTTACTAATCAAATATTATCAATTGCGTTTGGAATAGAACACTAACGACCTGTCATTGCAGGAACGAGCAAGTCCCGGACCGTGTCGGGGCAGGCTTTCAGCAGTCGAAGAAATTCGTAAAGCATTCAATAGCAAAAAATCATAAAGACAGCGCTCCCCAAAAGACGGAATTACGGTGGTCGGACCACGGTATAAGAAACAATTGCTGTAGGTAAGCTGATCTTAGATTTAGTTCACAACCATACCGGCTCTACAAGCCTGTAAACACCGGCAAAACACCCTTGTTTGCAAATAATAGTTTTTAAAACTGTAACCATCATTTCAACTGCCAATTAAAAAACGCTCAATGCTTACAACTCAACCCACGCATGCCGGCATTACCGGCATGAATATAATAAGCATTTTCCAAGTGGGTTTTAAAGGGAATGGAATTCCCTTTGCAAATGCATCCCTCCCCTTTCCAAATCATGCATCCCTCCCCTTTTCAAATACTCTATATGTTGTTATATATGTTATTCTATATACCCAAATATCCAACGACGAATAATTTATAGGGATCTGAAAAATATCTTAATTAAGATAATAATATTGAGAAAAAGGTTTATATGCCGGGTATGCACTTTATATATTGCTTGAATGGGTATTTTTTATTATTAAGTCTTTATGGGTAAGAATTATTATTATGCGATACGGAGATTTAACCGAGTTGAATAAGGACGGCATGCTTCTCACCGCAGTGGGACCTTCCCTGCTGCAACAGGTGACCGCCCCCTACCTCGATCTGCTGCAGACATCGAGTGCCATCTACGAAAGAAACGGCGATTACGCCATGGGAATTTTCTCGTCGAAATGGTGTACCTTTCTGGACAACGCCTCCCGGAATCTTGCCGGGACCCTCGACAACGCGGAGGCCTTACAAAGCGGAAAATGGCACTGTCATGAATCCTGCTGGAAGGTATCGAAAGAGGCCATGGAACGGGGTAAACCACAGGACCGAGCATGCGCGGGCGGTATTCATATCTATGCCTGTCCGATCATGAGTGGTGATGAAGTGGTTGGGGCGATCAATTTCGGTTACGGCGCCCCTCCGCGGGACAGTGAAACTATCCAGCGGATCGCGGCAGTCTACAAGGTGGACCCCAACGAGCTTGCGGAATATGCCCAAGCCTATACTCCCCGCCCCACCGAAGTCATCGATTCGGCACGAAAGCAGCTCCAGACCTCGGCCATGCTCCTCGGCGAGATTGTCCGGCGCCATGCTGTCGAACAACAACTCACCCAAAGCACCCTGAAATACAAAGGCATCTTCGAAACCGCCCCCAATCTCATCACATCGGTGGATGAGCAGGGAATTATTGTCGAATGTAACTCCTGTGTGGAAAAGGTGTTGGGATACCACCGCGAAGAGATTATCGGGGCCTCCATGGAAAAAATTATCCATCCCGACTTTCACCAAAAAGCCCGCGCATCCCTTGCCGAGATACGTTCGAAAGGATCCAGCTACGACAAGGAATACCGGATGGTCAAAAAGGACGGGGCTCTTATCGATGTCACGATAAATTCGAGAGGACTCAAAGCTCCTGACGGCCGGTTCACCCGGACTATCTGTGTCATCGAGGATATCACCGAACGGAAACGGGCGGAAGCCGACAAAGAGGAGCAAAGGAACTTTCTGAAAACCATTATCGACATGAGTCCCTTTGCCATGTGGGTTGCCGACAGACAGGGGACGGTGATCAAGACCAATCGTACTCTCCGGGAAACCATAAACCTCAGCGATGACGCGATTATCGGCAAGTACAATGTTCTTGGTGATGAAAACCTGAAGGCCGGCGGGGTTATGCCGCTGGTAAAGGATGTCTTTCACAAGCATATTCCGGCACGCTTTACGATTCCCTGGAAGGTGGAACAGGCCGGTGACGTCGATTTTTCCGGCGGACGGAACATGTATATCGACGTATCCATGTATCCCATACTCGACATGGAGGGGGGCCTCAGGAATGTCGTGTGTCAATGGATCGATATCAGCGAGCAGAAGCAGGCCCAGCTTGATCTGATCGCCGAACGGGAGCGGCTTGCGGTCACCCTCCGAAGTATCGGTGACGGGGTTATCACAACCGATACCCATGGCAGGGTTGTGCTCATGAACCGTGAAGCCGAAACGCTCACCGGATGGTCGCTGGAGGAAGCCCAAGGCCGCTTGCTGGGAGAGGTGTTTATTATTGTTAATGAAATTAGCCGGGAAACCTGCGAAAACCCGGTGGACAAGGTCCTGTCTTCGGGAGAAGTAATCGAACTGGCGAACCACACCCTGCTCATTGCCCGTGACGGCGCCGAAAGGGTGATTGCCGACAGCGGCGCCCCGATCAAAGACAATGAGGGCTCCATTATCGGCGTCGTGCTGGTCTTCAGGGATACCACAGAAAAGCAGCGGATGCAGGACGCCATGCAGCGGGCAGCCAGGCTCGAATCGCTGGGCATCCTCGCCGGAGGCATTGCCCATGATTTCAACAATCTACTGGGCGGTATCTATGGGTTTATGGATATGGCCGGTGATGAATCCTCCGAACCGGAGGTACGAGAGTATATCCAGCGATCGATGGCAACTATCGACCGTGCGCGGTCCCTGACTTCCCAGCTTTTGACTTTTTCCCGTGGCGGAACGCCGGTGAAGAAAGTCGCTCATCTTTTCCCTTTTGTGAAAGAAACCGCAAAATTCGCCCTCAGCGGTTCCACTGTTTCACCGGTTTTCGACATTCAATCCGACCTCTGGTCGTGTGATTTCGACCAGAACCAACTGGGACAGGTGATCGACAACCTGGTGATCAATGCCCAGCAGGCCATGCCCCTGGGCGGAGAGATCAGGATCAGTGCGGCAAACGTGACTGTGAAAGCAGCAAAACACCAGACTCTTCCTGCAGGCGGATACGTGAAATTATCGATCGAGGACCAGGGTATCGGTATCCCCCACGACCTGCAGGATAAGATTTTCGATCCCTTTTTCTCCACCAAGACCAAGGGGCACGGCCTGGGCCTGGCCACCTGTTTTTCGATTATCGACCGTCACGGCGGCAGTATCGATGTGGATTCGGCGCCGGGGGAAGGAAGCGTGTTTCATGTATATCTTCCTGCAGCCGGTCATCGGGATACAACCGGTCTCGTGAAACCGGTACTGCGGCATCGGGGGAAGGGAACGATCATTGTCATGGACGATGAAGCGGTGATGCGGGATATCACCCGTCATATCCTCGAATCCTTCGGCTACAGCGTAGTCTGTACCACAACGGGCAGAGAGGCGATCGATGCACTTCAAAAAGAAATCCGGGGCCACCGATCGGTGCGTGCCATGATCCTTGACCTCACCATCCCCGGCGCCATGGGCGGTAAAGAAGCGGTCGGCGAAATCCGCACTATCGATCCCACTCTTCCGGTCTTTGTCGCAAGCGGCTATTCCGAAGATCCGATCATGGCAAACCCTTCGAAGTACGATTTTACGGCAAGTATCCCCAAACCGTTCAGAAAAGCCGAACTCGCCGAAGTGTTTGAAAAATATCTGAAAATGATGGAGTAAGGACCAGCAATCTGTGGAAACGACTCGACAACTGAAAACCCTTCTGAGTAATCTCCCGGGCATGGCGTACCGGTATCTCAACGATAATCACTGGACCATGGAGTTTGTCAGTGAGGGGTGTACAAAGCTTACCGGGTATACTCCCGATGAATTAATCGGCAACCGTACAATTTCCTACAACAGCCTTATTCTTCCCGACGACCGCGACCGGGTCAAGGAGGAGGTGGAGGCGAGTCTCGGCGAGATGCGGCATTTTGAAGTGAAATACCGTATCACCACCCGCGATGATCATATCCGCTGGCTCTGGGAACGGGGCATCGCGGTCCCCTGCCCCCCAACGGGGACCAGGGAACGTTATCGAGGGCTTTATTACCGATATCACGGCGATGAAAAATGCCGAAAAAAAACTCATCGAAAAGGAAAAAAACCTTCGCAAACTCAAGGAACAGCTGGAAGAAGAAACGATCTATCTTCAGGAAGAGATCAAGGCACGAAGCAATTTTGGGGAGATCATCTCCCGCAGCGACTCGTTTTGGATGGTACTAAAGGCCGTTGAGAAGGTCGCACCCACCAACAGCACCGTACTGATTACCGGCGAAACCGGAACCGGCAAGGAGCTTATCGCCCGGGCACTTCACAACAACAGTAACCGGAGTAACCGTCCATTGGTGACGATCAACTGTGCGGCGTTGCCCGCCGAATTGATCGAGAGTGAGCTTTTCGGCCACGAAGAAGGAGCCTTTACGGGTGCCCACCGGCGAAAACCCGGCCGCTTCGAGCTGGCCCACTCCGGAACCATTTTTCTGGATGAGATCGGCGAATTCCCTCCCACCCTCCAGACCAAACTGCTCCGAGTACTTCAGGAAGGTGAATTCCAGCGGCTGGGAAATTCGATGCCCATGCGGGTCGATGTTCGCCGCCACAAACCGCGACCTGATCAAGGCCGTGAAGGAAGGACGGTTCAGAGAAGACCTCTATTACCGGCTCAATGTCTTCCCCCTCCATCTACCGCCCCTGCGGGAACGGAAGGAAGACATCCCCCTGCTGATACACCATTTTGTTAAAAAATATGCCCTCAAAACCGGTATTAGCGTCACCCAGACATCGGCAAAAGTCATCGACCGGCTCACCGCCTACCACCCCGGCAATATCCGGGAACTGGAAAATGTCATCGAACGGGCCGTTATTCTCGGCGATGGCGAGACACTCAAAGTGGGCGGATGGATTCCCGAACCCCGGACGGAACAGACTAAGACTATTACGACACTCAGGGAAAATGAACGACAACATATCCTATGGGCCCTGAAAATCAGCAACGGGCGGGTAAGCGGCCCGAACGGCGCCACCGCCCTCCTGGATATCAAACGGACCACCCTCGAAGCCCGGATGAAAAAACTGGGGATCAAGCGCCTCGCATAAATGCCCATATATAGGCGTCATGCCAATATTTCGTCAATCCCTCTCGTTTCAGGGCTCCTGCAAAAGTACCTTGATTTCGCCTAACACCAATAATTACAGTCTGTTATTCAGTGTGCCTCTAAATTGGCATATCTATTGCATCTATTCGGTACAGTAGGAGGAACCGCAATGCAGTATGTCGGTAGTTTTGAAAGGATACTCAGGTACAATCGTTTGGTGATTGCAGCATTTTATACGGAATGGAATGCCTCGTCGTATATAACGCGTCTGATGGTTGAGGATATCCATCGAAAATACGAAGATCTCATCGCACTGGCCTTAATTGACACAGAAAAACTTGGTCAATTAAGTACATATTCAGCGAACAGTCGATTGTCCAATTCCTTAAATCGTGCGAATGCTTTGGCAGCCATAATAAAGCCGATAGCTTCATATTTATTGATAATAACAAGGAAATAAATTATGATCCTCTCCAGAATGCCAATCAAGCGTCCGTTATTGTATTCGCCTTCACCGTTCTCATCAACTATCTGATCTTTTTGCCTGCCTGGATGTGCAATAGAGAATAAATCGAACACAAGTCGGAAAAGAATATTCACTTCATTAACAACTAATAAAAGCCCCATAATTCCAGGCAACAGTTTTTCAGCTCCTGTTTTGTTTACAAGACCGGGAATAATCGTATAGTCGGCAATGGCAGCGCATGCATTCCCGATAAGTAACGATCCTGTATGGCTTTTTGCCCATGTTCCCAGAAAGGCTAAATACAAAATTAATGCTCCAAACCTGACACCATTCAATCGCAAATGGCTTATGCCCTCGCATGCAACATTATCGCTCGATTTGTTAATTGGAGCCAATTTTTTTTCTGCAAAATACTGACATGCAATAATAGCTATAATGATGCCGAATCCAGCGAGACAATGATATATGCTTTTAATTGTTGCCAAAACCGAAACGCACTGTATCAGAGCCATAATCAAAGATTCTTTTTTGCTTATTGTTCTCGCTTGCGTTTGTTTTCTAAGGTAATACAAGCGCGTAATTAAAATGCAGATTAACACTATATAAAATTGATTGCTCATTTATTCACCAGGCGTTCGTTCAAGGCTTGTTCGAAATTTTCCATAAATGCTACTGTATTTGCGATATTATTTCCTCGTATATGCTTGTATACTCCTTGAATCGTTAAATCCAACTGGTCAGCAATTTTTTTAACTGGAGTTTTGCTATACAATGCGATGAGGATTTCAAGGCTGTTTTTGTGCATGCTTTCTATACTTCCGGCAAACATAGTAAGCGATGATATAAGCAATTTATTATATGATAAAGATTCATCCAACCCCTGAATGACTATTATAGGTGACCGTTTCCTTCCTTTTTGCCTTTCAATTCCCTCTCTGGCGCAATGAAATGCCGGGCCATCCATGCCAAGCGCTTGCTTTCGATTTATTGCGGTAGTAATTTTTCCGACCCCCATTGCTATTCTGACTTTTTCAGGATAAATTCCGGAAATAATTCTTATACAATCCGACAAAACCCCATCGGCTTTTTTATAAAGCGCCTGGAATTCATCTCCAATAGTTAATGTGTATGGGGATACTATATTTCTTCTTCCGCGATTCAACTGCATCATCAAGCTTTTCAATTTTTGTTGAAATTGATTTCGCGCCTGTATTTTGCGAGAAGTCTTAATGTCGCCGATTATTGCTATCATAACGCCACAATTTAAACCATTTTGGTTTAATATTACAAAATTAAACTTTTTTGGTTTAAAGTTATTATAATAAACTTATATGGTTTATTATAATAATTTTGAAGTCAGGAATTCAATAAAAATCAAATAATTACTATTTCCAGTTCTATGAGAACCTGAAAAACGACGAATAAATAACCATTGTATATTCCTACTGCTTTAAATAGCGATACTGAAACTGCTCCATGCCTCTCATGGTTATCTTGAGGATATAAAGTCCGGGCGCAAGCTTTTCGGTTGGCAATAGAATCGTGCTGCGGCTGTCGGTCGATTTGGATACAAGCATTGTTCCATCGGGCCTCAACAGGCGGATGGTGTGCGCTCCCCTGTTATTCAGGTTGACAACGATTGAATGCCGGTCCGCTATTATTGATGGTGATTTTTCGGAAAAATCGTGCGGCTTTACCGGGGTAACCTGCGGGATCGAAATATAGGGTTCCGGTGTGGCATCGTAGAATGTATAGGCGTATCCATCATTGGAAAGCAGAAACCATTTCAGATCGATAATGCCGGTGCCGCCCGGTTCGCCGCACAATGCGCCTTTGATATACAGATCGTGAATACCGGTGATTGTTTCATCCATGGGAAGCCGGTGAATCACCCCGCCGCGCCATCCGCCGGTAGGAAAAGTTTTCAGCCGCTCCTGTTCATTGGTCAGTATCAGTGTTCCGGCATCGACATCATCGACACGGAACTCAAAAAGGCACCCGCACTTATCACCGCAGGAGTAGAATACATACATATACGCATAGCCGCTCCCGAAATCGACATCCCTGTACATCACCCAGTCATCGATATGAAAACTCCCGATCCCGCGACTCGAGCAATACTTGCCGTCATTGGAAGAATCGTAGGTGCAGACCCATTGACTTTGGGATGAATCATACACGGTGCAGAAAACCGTGTCGGCGGGATTGACCGCTGCAAGAAGCTCAGCCGGTACAGCACAATGAATGGCAGCGAATGCCGCAATATATGAAGCGATTCTCCCTCTCGTTTTCATTCGTTACCTCATCTTTTCGAAACATAATTTTGTTACGGCAGCTCTATCGCTGTTCCGGAACTGAACAAGCAGTATTCCGGCCGATTCTGCAGCAGTGATGCAAACCGATGCTCCTTTTGCAATGTTCTTTCCGGTGACAATTGCTTTGCCCGATACCGCAAAAAGAGAGATGGCGCCTGCAGCGCCTGCTGTGATAACAATTCTGCCGGAACCATCACGCGCAATCGCAACAGGGACTTGCCCGTTGAGACAAGCAGGTGTGACAGCGCGGGTAACAACACATTCGGGCTTCACGGCAGGCCGCCCCTCAAAAACATCAGCCCAGTAGGAACGCCACAGCTCCCGGTTATCGACAAAGCAGCGAAATTCCGGATTGATTTCATCGACCGAGGACACCCAGAAATCGCCCGATTCGGCATGTTTGTCGGTGGTGCCGCCGGGAATATCGCCGGTCCCGATATCGCATTTGAGCACATCGGTATCGGCTTTACAGGAGCGATAGCCTTTGGTCACATTGATCGCTTTTTCATCGAACCAGTTAACGAGAATCATATTGGAGCTGCACTCCAGGAACCGGCTGTCGGCGCTAAGGCGCAGAATATCCATGCTGCCCGGCTCTTGTTATATAATATACTATTGGATCGTGAGAAAATCCGACAAAAAAAAACCGACTTGATGCCGTACCTCGACCATAAGGAAGGGAATTCGTATGACCGATTGTCGCCTGTTCTCCCGGTTCGGTAGTAATATAAAGCAAATCGACTCTATCCAGCAAATTACGAGCGGGAGACTGTTTCTGCCGTCCTCGTTTTCCCGGAGCCTTTTTTTCTGTAATTGGATTGGCACGATAACCGTTTGCAATGATAGCACGAAGCCGGGGACCATATTGAACCGGCGCATCAACTCCCTGTGGAAAAGGTGCCGTATGTATTTCGCCACACTCGCAGCGGAGCGTTTCTGCCTGGTGTTCAGTTATCTCGACTTTGCTCGGAGGAATATCAAATACCTGGCGTTTTTCAGTTCTTATCAGTTCTCCATCGGCAATATTGCGTCCGCAACCGCATTTCCGGATAATTATTTTACATAAAGCCGGTCTGTTTTTTAAATCCCCCGGGAAAGGCTTTCATGATT
>WJLZ01000186.1 GCA_014728215.1 Chitinivibrionales bacterium | reverse complement strand
TACATAGACACCTCCTTGCCAATAAGTACCCATAAAAGAAGATCACCAATAACCGCGCAAAAATAGTGCCAGATGATGTGGGGATGGAAGGGGGGGGATATTAGGAAAATGGATTGGGGAAAGTGGATCGGGATAGTGGAGATTTTCTGGGCTGGCATAGCTGCATTCTCTACAATGGCATGCAAATTGCATACAGTTGAATAGATATGGCTGGTGGGATTTTTATAACCAAGGGGGTTAGTATGGAGCAGGCGATTTTATCCTCTTTTGCACAAGATCATGATGTCGCGCATCATTCACAGCACTTTTGTATGCTCGCAGCAAGCCGTCAAATCGGCCAGATAGCGCTTCTTTCAAGAAATCCGAATTATATCTGCCGTCATTGCGGCCGGGTTGCCGATATGGAGATGAATATTTGCGAGCCGATTCGGCTTAATGCCCTTGCCCCGGACAAACCGAAATCTCCCATGCAACGATTACGGTATGGGAGTACTGAGATAACGTATGGATAAGTTCGATGGACTGCTGGAGCAGTATGCCTGTGCGGGTGCTTATATCGAATAATTAGACGGTGATTTCCGGGGTTGCGTGCGGCCGTTTTCGATATGAATACCGCACTCTTTTTGCTCATCCTTTTCCCACCACCATCGCCCGGTCCTTATATCCTGGGCCCGTCCGACCCGTCTGCAGCAGGGAGCACAGCCGATTGTCGGATAGCCTTCATCGTACAATTTATTATACGGCACCCCGTTGTTGCGGATATACTCCCAGACATTTATTTCGAGCCAGTTGGCAAGGGGGCACACTTTATATACCCTGTTTTCTTTACTGTACGAGAACACATCGATATCGCTTCGTGACGGCCCCTGCTCTTTTCTCAGACCGGTAATCCACACATCGGCATCGGCAAGGGCCCGCTTCAATGGCTTCACTTTGCGGTAATAGCAGCACTTTTTTCTGTTTTCACTGCTTGCATAAAAAAGATTGGGGCCCTGATGGTTTACCAGGTCGGTCAGGTCTTCAGGGTCGGGATGGAACGATTCGATCGTAATCCCGTATCGGGCGATTGCCTCCTCCCAGACATCGTAATACTCCTGAAAGTTCCGTCCGGTATCGATTGTAAAGACCCGCGGCCTGACGCCAAGGCTTGCAAGCATGTGCAGCAGGACCATGCCCTCGGCGCCGAAACTGGTCGACAATTTAATCTTTTCGGGCGGGAATTCCTCGTAGCACCACTGCAAAATTTCAAAGGCATTTTTGTCGCCAAGTTGCTTATTGACATATGCTATTTTGTATGGATCCTTCATTACAACGCTGTCCTGCCGTATCATTGTTTCCGTATCACAAGCGACCAGCATTCGCCCTTCCGTTCCTGCCGAACAATTGCGTGGCCTTCAGCCAGAACCGACCTCGGTACATTCTCTATCGGAGGGCCGTCATCGAGCAAAACTTCCAGGATATCACCGCTACTCATGCCTGCAAGATCGATCTTTACTTTCACGAAGTTCATCGGACAGGCGACTCCCCGGTAATCCTTGATTTTTCCGGCAGACACGTCCCGATTATCCTGTCCGTTTTTTTGAGGAGCATCCGGAAGCTGAGTACCGACGGCAAGCTTTTCCGCCGGGAATACCAGTGAATCATCCATCGAATTATACAGCGCCTCTACCTCATCGATCAGATCCATCGCCTCTTCTTTGGCCGCAACCAGAACAGCATCGTCCCCCTTTACCGCTGCATCAATTACAGGATTCATCTTTGGGGAAATAAGGCCGGTATCGATAAAATGAGTTTGAAATGCACGAAGTGCCTGTCCGGGGGAATCTGCGGAAACACCTTTTGTTATGAGTAATGCCCGGGATGCTGCGACAATCGCTGCATGGACCTGTTTGCCGGCAGGAGCATTCTTTGCCGCCTGTTCCGCCTCGGCAACATGTTTCTTTGCAGAAGAGATATCCAGATCGATAAGATCGAACACACCGGCAGAACACTCTCCCGGGCTTTTGCCCTTGAGCGAAAACGGTTCATCGGCACCCCAGTCGTAGTAAATATTTTTATCCTCTTCGAATGAAGGCGCATTTTTGTAGCGGAGGCATAGCGCATGGATATCATACTTGCCCCGGGTTTCAATGTATTTTGTAAAGGAACCGAATGGTTTTCCGTATTTTTTCCAGGCCTTTGCGACCCGTTCCAGAAATTCGGGCACTTTATACGCGGGAATATCTCCCACCGGGTCGGCAAAGCGGGCATTCTCGCCGCCGCGTATCGCGCCGATAACAACTTTGTACGAAGGATACAGGTGGTCGCCGTTTCGACGGGCCCCGCCGAAAAAACCGATATCAGCCAGCGGGTGTTGGCCGCAGGAATTGGGGCAACCGGAAAATGCCGGGAAGATGTCATCGGGAAAGCTTGCACCCCCCGCATTCTTTTCCGCCTTTCTGTAGATCGCTTTTACCAGCTCCCGGGGATTGCAGATTCCCAGCCTGCAGGTTTGCGCACCGGCGCACGAAACAACCCTTCCCCACACCGGATTTGTTGCAGCAAGATCGGTGATCTCCCGCAATTCCCGGTAAAGGACGGGGAGCATGTGCGGAGGGATATTCCGGAGAGCAATATTCTGGTCCATTGTCAATCGTATGGTGTCGGCATCGACAGGCTTGAGCACTGCGGCAAGACGCCCCATGCAACGGGCATCGGTCTGACCAAGGAACAATGGCACGATAACGCAAGAGCGATCTCTCTGTTTCTGCCCGTAAACATATCCGGATTTCCAGAGCTGATATTTTTTATCAACCGGTTCATCGAAAATTGCCGATTGCACCGGGCCTTCCGTCGAAGCATCACCATTCTTTATGTCAATTGCGATATCCGGGTACGCCATCACCCGCCCAAGCTCTTCTTTGTAGAGCTTTACAAAATTCTCCTCCCCAAGAGTGCGGAAGAGAAACCGCAACCGGGCGGCATGTTTGTTCCGGCGGTTGCCACGGAAAGAAAAGAGATTGCGTAATGCACGAGTCACCGCAAGAATATCCCGGGAAGGAATAAATTCGTGCAGCAGATGAGCTATTTCAGGCTTTGCGCCCATGCCGCCTGCTGCATAGACCGCAAACCCCTGTTGACCGTTAGCCATGCGGGCGACAAAGCCTAAATCGTTAAAGCGGGCATTGGCATTGTCCGGTTCCCGGTTGGCAAAGGTAATTTTGAATTTCCGGGGGAGTTTCCATGATTCGGGATCGGCAATAAGGCGACTCGAAAGCGCGACCGCCCATGGAGTAACATCAAAGACCTCATCGGCCGCAACCCCCGAGTCGTATGATGCCGTGATATTCCGGACCGTATTACCGCCGCCGCCCCGGGAACTCAATCCGACTTTGGCCAGCTCCCGCAAAGCGGGAATAGCCGATTCAAGAGAGACATCATGGATCTGCAGCTCCTGACGAGTGGTTGCATGAATTACTCCGGAGCCGTACTGTTCAGCACACCGGGCAACAACCGCCAGTTGTTCAGGCGTAATTCCGCCTGCCGTGCACCGCACTCTCACCATATAAGAACCATCCTTCCGCTGCTCATAGACGCCGAACGGCACCCGATGCGCCTTCAATTCAGCAGCATCGACCTCCCCGGCAATATGCCGCTCGATCAATCGCTCCAGTGTATCGATTTCATTGTGCACCGTATGCGGCAATTCATAAAATCTCATACTTCTTTTTCCTGTTGTAATTCATCCCCTTTGATGCATACTAGCTTTTCCATCATAACAGATAAGCGTAGTGTGCTCTCGCTTATTTTTCTATTACCACGTGGTGGTTCCCGTTTTCTGCGACAATCGAAACTATTCTATGCCCGCTTTCTTCCGCCGACCGGGGAACATTGTTGAGCGGCTCATCTCCCGCAAGGAGCACATCGAGCATATCCCCTTTCTCAAGCTGCGCCAGTTTAAGTTTTACCTTCACCATTGTCATCGGGCAATGCTCTTTTGTGATATCGAGTGTATGCGTTGCCATACTGTATCTCCTGTCCTGCATAATTTTTCTTACAACATCGTACTCCATGACCTGGTATACCTCAGCAATCGCTGCTTAGATAAAAATCACCTGTGCATCTTCCGAATATTTCAAAAAGGTCGCCACGCCGATGATCTCCTTGACATACTCATCCAGGTCCTCCCGTTTGATCCCCAGGATATTCATCGCCATTTCACAGGCAATAAGGTTGATTCCCAGCTCTTTTGCCGCAGCGATCAGTTCCGGAAGCGTTGCGCCATTGTTTTTTTTCATCATGAAGGTCATCAATGATGGACTTACATTACCGAAATTCAACCTGCTGAGTGGAAGCGTCTTTTTCCCGCCCATAAGAAAATTGAATATCCGGTCGAGAATGCCTTTGCCGATCCAGGTCCTTCCGGGCTTCTTTTTCAGGATATTGAGGCCCCAGAAGGTGAAAAACATATTGACTTCCCAGTTAACCGCTGCAGCGCCTGTT